>NZ_JBFAMU010000071.1:0-16524 GCF_040656655.1 Micromonospora sp. NPDC049799 | reverse complement strand
CCGCGCGGCTGCTCGCCGCGCACGGGCTGACGCTCGGCCACGTTCCCCAGTCCTACGAGTACGCGACCATCGGCGGATTCGCCGCCACCCGCTCCTCCGGCCAGGCCTCGGCCGGCTACGGCCGCTTCGACGACATGGTGACGGCACTGACGGTCGCCACGCCCCGCGGCACCCTCCGCATCGGTCGCGCGCCCGCCTCGGCCGCCGGCCCCGACCTGCGGCAGCTCTTCCTGGGCAGCGAGGGAACGCTCGGCATCATCACCGACGTCACCGTGCGGGCACGTCCCCTGCCGGCGCAGTCCCACCACGAGGGCTGGCGGTTCGAGTCGTTCGCCGCCGGCCTGGACGCCGTACGCCGGTTGGCGCAGGACGGGCCCCGACCCACGGTGCTGCGGCTCTCCGACGAGGTCGAGACCATGATTGGGGCCGCCGGCTCCGGCCGCTCCGACGGGGGATGCCTGCTGATCGCCGGGTACGAGGGCGCCGACGTCCGGTCCACCGCCGAGGCGGCGGCCGACGTGCTGGCCGCGCACGGCGGTGTGCCGCTGGGAGCGGAGGCGGGGCAGCAGTGGGCACGGCACCGCTTCGACGCCCCGTACCTGCGCGACGCGCTGCTGGACGCTGGAGCCTTCGCGGAAACCCTGGAGACCGCCGCGTACTGGTCGACGCTGCCGCAGGTGTACGACCACGTCCGGCAGGCCCTCCTCGACGCGCTGCCGGACGGGGCGCTGGTGCTGGGTCACGTGTCCCACGTCTACGAGACCGGCGCCTCGCTGTACTTCACGGTCATCTGCTCCCCGGGGTCGGACCCGATCGGCCGCTGGCACACCGCGAAGGCGGCGGCCGGCGACGCCATCGTCGCCGCCGGCGCCACCATCACCCACCACCACGGGGTCGGTGCCGACCACCGGACGTGGTACGCCACCGAGATCGGCGACGTCGCCGTGGACCTGCTCCGGGCGGTCAAGCGGCACGTGGATCCGGCCGGCATCCTCAACCCCGGCATCCTGGTGCCGTGAGGTGCGCGCCTTCGCGGTGATCCTCGGGCCGGCCGCGCGCCGGGGACTGTCCCGCCTGATGCCGGTTGCCCACCACCTGCGGGCCGCCGGCGCGCGGATCCGGGTGGAGTACACCCAGACCACCGAGCAGGCCCGCCGGTGCGCCGCCGAGGCGGTCGACGCCGGCGAGGTCGTCGTCGCCGCCGGCGGGGACGGCACCATCCGACTGCTCGCCGGCGCCGTCATCGACGCCGGGGGGCTGCTCGGCGTCGTCCCCGCCGGGCGCGGCAACGACCTGGCCCGTCAGTTGATGCTGCCGCACTCCCCCACCGAGGTCGCCGACCTGCTGCTGCACGGTCGGCCCCGGCAGCTGGACGTGCTGCGCGTCGCGGGGCAGACGATCATCGGAAGCGTCTACGCCGGCATCGACGCCGCCGCCAACGAACTGGCCAACCGGTCCCGCCTGCCCGCGTCGCTGGTGTATCCCACCACCGGGCTGCGCGCGCTGCTGCGCTGGCCCCGCACCCGGTACACGATCACCGTCGACGGCCGGACCGAGCAGGTGCACGCGTACACCGTCGTCGCCGCGAACTGCGGGTACTACGGCGGCGGGCTCCACGTCGCCCCGGCGGCGCGGCCCGACGACGGGACCCTGGAGGTGGTGGTGATCCGGCACGCCAGCCGGTTGCTGTTCCCGGTCGCCCTGTGGCGGATGCGTACCGGCTCGCACGTGCGGCTGCGGCAGGTCACCTCGTACCGCGGCAGCTCGGTCACCGTGCGCGCGGACCGTCCGGTCGCCGTGTACGGGGACGGGGACCCCGTGGGTTGGGGACGGGAGGTGCACGTCGAGGTACGGCCGAGGGCGCTGCGGATCATCGCCGGCTAGTCGGGGCGCAGGTAGCCGTCGACCAGGCGGGCCAGCTCACGGTCGAACTCGGCGACCGGCACGCCGTCGGCGACCGTCCGGACGGAGAGCACGAAGGACTGCGTGACCAGGTAGACCGCGCGGGCCAGGAGCGCGGCGTCGCCGGGCCGGACCGAGCCGTCGGCCTGACCCCCGGCCACCGCCGTGGCGAGGAACCGCAGCATCTCGTCCTGACCGCCGCCGCGCCGGTCCAGGAGGTACGGCAGCAGCACCTCCGGGTCGACGTCTCGGATCTTGCACAGCAGGGGGTGCTCCCGCAGCAGCCGCGCTCCCGCCGTGACCCGCGCCACGAGGCGGGACCGGGCCGGCCCATCGTGCTCGTCCTCGCCGGTGGCCACCAGCACCTGATGCCACTCCCGGCTCATCAGGTCCCCGATCAGGGACTGCACGTCGGGCCAGCGCCGGTAGACGGTCATCCGCGAGACTCCGGCCCGGCGCGCCACGTCCGTCAACGTCGTACGGCGCACCCCGTAGGCCAGCACGCAGTCCCGGGCGGCGTCCAGCACCAGGTCGTCCACGCGGCATGTCTACCACGCCCGCCCCGGGACCAGGTCCTCCCCCGGTCAGCGAGACATGGGTGACTCGCCCCGAATACTTCTCCCGACAGCCCTGTTGACCGTCGATCCGCCCGGCCCGGAAGGGCTGGGCGTTTGTCGCCTGACGGCGCGGGTAGCCACGCTGCCTCGGACGGAAGGAGGCGCCATGGCCGAGCTGAGCTTCTACGACAAGGTTGCCGCCCGAGCGGATGTCCCGCCGGAGGCGGCGCCGCCGTTGACGCAGGCCGTCCTGCGTACGCTCGCGGAGCGGATCAGCGGCGGACAGGCGGCGGACATGGCCGGCCACCTCGCCGACGAGCTGACCCCCCTGCTGGTCAAGGGCACCGAGGATCCCCAAAGCTTCGGGTACGAGGAGTTCCTGTGGCGGGTCGAGAAGCGCGCGGGGGTCGACCGGAGTACCGCGCAGCGGGCCGTACGGGCCGTCCTGCAGACCCTGCACCGGGTCGTCGGACACCGGGAGTTCGAGGACGCGATGGCGCAACTGCCCGCCCCGATCCGCGCCCTGGCCGAGCCGGTGCCGCGCGAGCCCTGACAGCCGTGCCAGGTCGCGCGCGTGGCCTGGGATAGCGTGGCCGGATGACGTCTCGGGCTGCCCAGGCACGGGGCCTGGAGACCCGGCAGCGGGTGGTCCAGGTGGCGATGGCGGAGTTCGCCCGACACGGGGTGGACGGAGCCCGGATCAACCGGATCGCCGCGCAGGCCAAGGCCAGCAAGGAACGCATCTACGCGTGGTTCGGCGACAAGGATGCGCTCTTCGACGAGGTGATGCAGGTCGGCCTGGAGGAGTTGTCCGTGGTCGTGCCGATCACCACCGACCTGGTCGACTACACGGTGCGCCTGCACGACACCTTCGCCGCCCGCCCCGACCTGCAACGGATCGCGGTGTGGGCGTGGCTGCACGAGCACGGACAGTCGGGCCGGCTGCCGGAGCGGCGCCTGAAGGGTTACCGCCACAAGATCGACGTGGTGCGTCAGGCGCAGGGGGCGGGCCTGGCCGACCCGGCGTGGCAGCCGCACCATCTCCTGGCGACGTTGATCGCCGTGGCCACGTCCTGGCTGATGGCGCCCGTCGACCTGCACCAGGTCGCCGCGACCGCGGACGGCACGGCGCTGGATCCACGCGCGGAGGTCCGCCGTGCGGCCGAGCGCCTGGTGCGTCCAGGGCCGTAGGGTCGCCGGCCGTTCGGCTCCGCGGTTTGCTGACGGGGTGAACCGAACCACACGGTTTGATATCGGCGCTCGGGAATGATAGACCTGAGACCGAACCGCCTGGTTCGGATTCGGAGGTACGGCCGATGCGTACGGTGTTGATGGTCGTCTCGGCCGCGGACCACTGGACGCTGCGCGACGGCACGCGACACCCGACCGGCTTCTGGGCCGAGGAACTCGTCGAGCCGCACCGGCACTTCACCGAGGCCGGTTGGCAGGTCACCGTGGCGACTCCCGGCGGCGTCGCCCCGACGGTCGACCCGCTCAGCCTCGGTCCCCTCGCCGGCAGCCCCTGGCGGACCCGGCGCCACCGCCGTTACCTCGCCGCGCACGCCGACACGTTCGCCCGGCCCCGGGTGCTGGCCGGGATGAACCCCGACGACTACGACGTGGTCTTCTACCCCGGTGGGCACGGCCCGATGGAGGACCTCGCCGTCGACCCCGTCTCCGGCGCCCTGCTCACCCGCCGACTGCGCTCCGGCAGGCCGCTCGCGCTGCTCTGCCACGCTCCCGCGGCACTGCTGGCCGCTGGTGACGAGGACGGCACGTGGCCGTTCGCCGGCTACACCCTGACCGCCCTGTCCAACCGGGAGGAGCGGCTCAACCGGTTCGCGCGCAAGGCGCCGTGGCTCCTGGAGGACCAGCTCGTCGAACGCGGCGCCCGCTACGTCGCGGGCCCGATCCCGCTGCGGCCCCACGTCACCGTCGACCGCAACCTCTACACGGGCCAGAACCCCGCCTCGTCCGTACGGCTGGCCCGCCGGCTGATCGCCGACCTCACCGAGCATCCGGCACTCGCGGTGACCGTCAGTCACACCGTCCCCGCACCGCCCGACCGGGTCTACGCGCTGATCAGCGACATCACCAGGATGGGCGAGTGGAGTCCGGAGACCTACGCCGCCCGCTGGATCGAGCCGGGCCACCGGTTCACCGGGCGCAACCGGATCGGCCGGTTCTACCGATGGAACATCAGCGCCACCGTCACCGAGGCCACACCGGGCCGGACGTTCGCCTTCACCACCGACTGGCCGTCCTCCTCGTCCTGGCGGTACCGGCTGGAGGAGGTCGAGGGCGGTACCCGCATCACCGAGTCGATGACCCGGGCGACACCGCAGATGGCGATCGTCCGCCGGATCCAGGACGCCGTCGGCGTACGCGACCGCGCTGCCCACCTGCGCGCGGGCATGACCACCACCCTGCACCGCATCGACGCCGCCCTGCGCTAGGAGACGCCCGGCCCGGCGGCGCTTCCCGTACCGTCGTCGGCACCACTTCGGCCGGCACCGGGCGACGCCGACCATGCGTCACGCTGCGCACCGTTCGCGCAACCTCGACCACTCCCCCTCCGTCGCTTTGCTCTGCACCCCGATGCGCACCGGTAACCGGGAGTCACGGCATGGGTCGCAGATCATCTTCGCCTCCTTCCGAAGCCCCTGCTCAGCAAGGTGGCGCATCCCGGGGTGCAGAGCAAAGCGGCAAGAGGCGCATACGACACGGGGGCGACGCGATTACCTTCGGTCACGTGGCGCACACGTAGCTCGCAGTGACTGAACCCAATGGCGTACGCAGGATGCGGTCCAGCCGCCGGACGCATCGCGTGCGCGGCTCAGCCACAGGAGACCTCGGTGAAGGTGAGGTGACGTTCCGGGCAGACCCATGACCATAGGAGTGATCAAAATCTGTGCTCTGAGTGGCCGGTCCGCCGATCAGCCCCTTCGCGGATCCCCGCAGGGCCGAACAGCGGCCGGTACAGCGCGCCGTCAGCGCGGCGAAGGCGACGGTGAACGCCGCGAAGCCCGCGGTCAGCACGAAGGAGGCGTCCGGGTCGGATCGCAGGTTCATCACCACGCCCATCGCCGTGACGGACACGCCGAGGCCCATGCCGCCCGGCGCAGCAGGCCGATCCCGGTGACGGTCGCGACGGGGACGACGATGCCCAGGTCCATGAGCTTGACCAGCCAGAACGGTGTCGGGCTGGACGCGTACTCGGTCAGGGAGGCGGCGTCGGACCAGGCGACGAGCATCGGCCGCAGGTGCAGACCGAACACCAGGAAGACCGCGACCGCCACGAGCACGCCGCCGGCGACGCGCTCCACCCGGCGCGGGGGCGCCGGCAGGTCGGCGGGCACCGCCCGCCACCCGAGGACCAGGGTTGCCTCGGCCAGCAGGAAGACGGCGAGAAGCAGCGGGAAGAACCGCTCCACGTTGCCCGGTAGCCGCAGATACTCCTGACCGACGATCACCTGCGCGTACGTGTACAGGGCGAACGCGCCCACGCCGGTGGCGAGCACGGCGCCCGCCACCTGACGCCGAGCCACCAGCACGGCCGCGACCACGGCGAGCGGGACCACGGCGAACGGCGCCGCCGGCCGGCGCCCCCGAACTGCCGGGACCGGCCCGTCCCGGCGCACCGCCGTCGACGTCGTCGTGGTCATGACAGGCCCTCCGATCCTGACCCCCCGTGGACCGGCGTCCGGGGTGCCGGCACGTCCGTCACACGCCTCGACACCCACCGTAGAGACCGCCGGACGGGCGTTGTCAGGGCGAAGGTCCCGGCTTCACGGTGCGCTGTCGCCGGGCCGGGCCGGCCCGTCGGAACGGGCACTACGGCCCTGCCCCGGCAGCCGGGGAGTGACTTCCACTGGGGGGTGGATCCAGCGGGAGGAGACCGTCATGGCGGTCATCGAGGTCGAAGGGCTGCGCAAGGACTACGGCGCCCTGCGAGCGGTCGACGACGTCAGCTTCACGGTGGAACAGGGCGAGGTCCTGGCACTGCTCGGCCCGAACGGTGCCGGCAAGACCACCACGGTGGAGATCCTGGAGGGATACCGGGACCGTAGCGGCGGACGGGTGTCGGTTCTCGGGTACGACCCGGCGCAGGGTCGCCGCGCCTACCGGGAACGTATCGGCATCGTCCTGCAGAGCGCGGGGTTCGAGGAGGAGTTCACGGTCCGGGAGACGGTCCGCCTGCACGCCCGCCTGTATCCACGGGTGCACGACCCGGACCAGGTGCTGGAACTGGTCGGCCTGGCCGACAAGAGCAGAGCTCGGATCAAGACCCTCTCCGGCGGGCAACGCCGTCGCCTCGACCTGGCACTGGGGCTGATCGGTTGCCCCGAGGTGCTGTTCCTCGACGAGCCCACCACCGGTTTCGACCCGTCCGCCCGCCATCGCGCGTGGGACCTGGTCGCCGGACTGCGGAAGCTGGGAACCACGATCCTGCTCACCACCCACTACATCGAGGAGGCTCAGCGCCTCGCCGACCGGGTCGCCGTGCTGCGCGGCGGACGCCTGCTCGTCACCGGCCGCCCCGACGCCCTGACGACGGGCGCCGGCAGCGTCCTTCGTTTCCGGCTGCCGACCGGTCTCGCCTCGGCGGACCTTCCCCGGCTCGACGGCCACCTCGCCGTGGTCGGCGACGTGGTCGAGTTCCGCACCATCTCGCCCATGAGGGACGCGAACGCCCTCACCGGCTGGGCTCTGGACCACGGCGTCGACCTGCCGGACCTCACCCTGACCCGGCCCAGCCTGGAGGACGTGTACCTGCGGCTCGTGGAGGAGGGCACGCGATGACCACCCAACTCGACCCGCCGCCGGTGGCCACCTCGCCGCCGCCGGTGACCCGGCGCCGCCCGGGCATGTGGACACTCGTGGCGGTCCTGGCCGCCCACGGCGTGCGGGCGTTCCTGCGTACGCCGGTGGCCGCGCTCTTCACCCTCGGTCTGCCGGTTCTGTTCCTCGTCATCATCGGCGCGCTGTTCGGCAACGAGATCGTCGAGCCACGCCAGGGAATCCGGGTGGCGCAGTTCTTCACCCCCGTCCTCGCCGTCTTCGGCGTCGCCGAGGCAGCGTTCTGCGTACTCGCGGTCGACACCGCCCTGTTGCGCGAACGCGGCGTGCTCCTGCGGTTGCGCGGGACCCCGGTGCCGCCGTGGGCGGTGCTCGCCGCGCGGGTCTGCGCCGCGGCGGTCTTCGCGCTGCTCGCCGTCGTGCTCGTCATCGGGCTCGGCGTCCTCGCGTACGACGTCCAGCTCATCGGGCGCACCGCGCTCGCCGCCACCGTCACCGTGCTGCTCGGCGTGGCGTGTTTCGCGGCGCTGGGTGTCGCGGTGGTGTCGCTCGTCCGCAGCTCGACGGCGGCGCAGGCGTTCACCAACGGAATCCTGATCCCGCTGGCCTTCATCTCGGACGTCTTCACGATCAGCGAACGCACACCCACCTGGCTGGAGACCGTCGGCTGGGTCTTCCCGCTCAAGCACTTCGCCAACGCGCTCGCCGACGCGTTCAACCCGTTCCTGCCCGGTAACGGCTTCGCCGGCGATCATCTCGCCGTGCTGGCTCTGTGGACGGTCGCCGCGCTGGCGGTCGCCCGCCGGCGTTTCCGGTGGGCCCCGACCGGTGACGGACGCTCGCCGGCCCCGGTACGTGGTGGGCTGTCGACGTCGACCGCGTCCGAGGTGCTCCCCCGCAGCCTGCGCCGGGGGCGGCCCACGCCGTGGGCGTCGGTGGCCGTCCAGGTGGGCTACGCGCTGCGGGTCCTCAGCCGCGACGGCACGGGCGTGTTCTTCGCGGTGGTCTTCCCCGTGCTGCTGGTGGCCCTGCTGCCGGCCCTCATGGCCGAAACCGGGGAGGCACGGACGGAAGCCGCCCAGGTGATGCTTCCCGCCATGACGGCGTACGGAGTGGCGATCGTCTGTTTCGTCACCATCCCGAGCGGGGTCGCCGAGGCGCGTGAAAGGGGTGTCCTGCGGCGGATGCGCGGCACACCGATGCCGGAGTGGGCGTACGTCGCCGGGCGGGTCGGGGCGATGGGTGCGGTGGTCGCGACGATCGCGGCCCTGAGCACGACCGTGGCGGTGACCGGGTACGGCGTCGACGTGCGACCCGCGCGGCTGCCGGCCCTCGTGGCGGTCCTCGCGATCGGTACCGGCTGCTTCGGCGCTCTCGGGTTCGCCCTGCTCGGGCTGGCCCGCCGGGGCCAGACCGTCACCGCGGTGGCGCTCGGCACGCTGCTGCCCCTCGGCTTCATCTCCGACGTGTTCGTGGTCGGCGCCCAGATGCCCGCCGTGCTGGCGACCGTCGGCGACGTCCTGCCCCTCACACACCTCGTCCACGCCCTGGACGACACCCTCGCCGGTACGGCCGGGTCCGCTCCGGCCTGGGGTGATCTGGCTGTGCTCGCCGCCTGGGGCGCCGCCGGACTGATCGTCGTGGCCGTCACCGCACGTCGCGCCACCCTGATCCGGTGAGGACCGGAGGGCCGATGTGAGCAGGTCACCGTGGGGCGATCAGCGGGGCGTAGTCGGCGCGGACGAGCGGTTGTTCGGACAGTGAGCCGTCGGCGCGGGGCACGCCGAGTGGTCTGCCGTCGCGAAGGAACGCCACGGTGGTGACGTCGTCGCGACTGGTGAGGGTACAGACGATCTGCCCGAAGGCGAGAACCTCGTCGCTGCGGCCGGCGGCCTCGTCGGGTGCCTCGACCGCGACCTCGGCCTGCATGCCGGTCACTGTCGTACCGGCGGCGTTGACCGCTCCCGCCAGGGCACTGGTCAGACCGGTGTCGCGCTCGGCCTCGGTGGGCCCGGCGAGCAGATCCTTCAGGTGGTCGTCGGCCGTCGGTGGACGGTCGACACGCCGGACCACGGGGATGATGCGGTTGTCGCGGACCAGGCAGAGGGTCTCGACGGCAGGGCCGGCCGGTTCCGCCGTGTCGGCGGGGGCAGAACTCTGGAACGGGCCCCTCGGCGGCTGCACCCTACGGGCCGTGTCCTCGGTGGGGATGCCGCAGCCGGCCAGCAACGCGGCAAGCGCCAGTGCGACGAGACGGTGGTGGTTCATGTCAGGCTTTCCGGCAGGGTGACTCGGAACCGGGCGCCTCCGCCGGGGCGGTCGGTGACGGTGACGTGCCCGGTGTGCGCGGCGGCGTGCTGGGCGACCAGCGCGAGGCCGAGCCCGGTGCCGTCACCAGCACCACGGGTGTGGGCGGCCCGCCCCCGGACGAAACGGTCGAAGATCACCTCGCGGTCCTCGACGGGCACGCCCGGGCCGTCGTCCTCGACCTCGATGACCCCGACGCCACCGTCCCGGCTGAGCAGGAGGGTCGTCGGACCACCCCCGTAGGTCACCGCGTTGTCGAGCAGATTCGCCAGGATCTGTGCGACACGCCGCCGCTCGACCTGCCACGTCACGGGCACGTCCGGTGCGAGGCGGACGAGCGAGGCGGGCAGGTCGAGGGTGTGGCAGGCGTCCCGCGCCAGCGCCACCACGTCCACCGGAGCCCGGTGGGCGGGCTGGTCGCTGCGGGCCAGGTCGATCAGGTCGTTGACCAGCCGCTGAAAACGGTCGATCTCGTCGGCGACGAGCCCGGCCGCGATGGCGGTTCGTTCGTCCTGGTGTTCCCGACGGCGGGCCAGGACGCTGGCCGCCGCGGCGAGGGTCTGCAGAGGCGAGCGCAGTTCATGGCTGACGTCGGCGGCGAAGCGGCGATCGCGCTCGATGCGGTGGGCGAGCCGGTCGACCATCTGGTTGAACGAGGAGGAGAGGCGGGTCAGGTCGGGGTCGGTCGCCGGGTCGAGCCGTGCGGTGAAGTCGCCGGCGGCGATCTTCTCCGCCGCGTCGGCGACCGCCGTCAGCGGGCGCAGCCCGTGCCGGGTGGCGTACCACCCGAGGGCGGCGCCGGATCCGGCGACCAGGACCGCGACGGTGGTCAGCGCGAGGGCCAGAACGTCGAACGTCTGCTCCAACTCACGCAGGGAGTTGACCTCGAAGAACGTCGCTGTCGGGGACAGGGGCACGCCGACCACCAGGGCGGGCTGACCATCGACGAGTACGCGCTGCACCGCCGGCTCCCCGGAGGCGACGACCCGACGCAGGTCGGCGGGGATGGCGGTGGTGATGCCAGGGTCGGCGTTGCGGCCGTACCACTCGCCGTTCAGGTGGAGCACGGGGCGGCGACCGCCCCCCGTGTCCAGCGACCGGAGCACCTCCACGACGTCGGGAGTGTCGGTGTCGATCCCGGCACGGACGACGGTCGCGTCGAAGTAGGCGGCGCGCAGGGCGGTGCGCTCCCGCTCGTCAATCAGGGAGCGGCGGGTCAGCTCGTAGGAGACCAGGGCCATCGACGCGGCGAGCAGGAGGGCGCCGACGGCGAACGTGGCGATGACCCGGGTACGCAGTCCGAGGCGTCTCATCGCTGGAGTTTGTAGCCCAGGCCCCGGAGGGTGACCAGGTGCCGGGGGGTTGCCGGGTCCGGCTCGATCTTCTGCCGCAACCGGCCGACGTGCACGTCGACCAGGCGCTCGTCTCCGCTGTCGTACCCCCAGACCCGTTGCAGCAACTGCTGGCGCGACAGCACCCGGCCCGCGTGCTCGGCCAGCTCGCACAGCAACCGGAACTCCGTGCGGGTCACCGCGACGGGCTGGCCGGCACGGCGTACCTCGCCCGCGTCGGGGCTGATCTCCAACTCGCCGAAGGCCAGCACGGGCACCGCATCCGGTGCCGGTCCCACGACGCCGGTACGGGCGCGGCGGCGCAGGGCGCGCAGCCGCGCGGTCAGTTCCTTGATCGCCACCGGTTTGACGAGGTAGTCGTCGGCGCCGGCTTCGAGGGCGGCGACGATGTCGTGGGTGTCGTCGCGGGCGCTCACCACCACGATCGGCACGTCGTCGTCACGGCGGAGCTGCCGGATGCACTCGAAGCCGTCGAGGCCGGGCAGCATCAGGTCGACCAGTACGTAGTCGGCCGGGTCGCGGCGCTGGGCGCGCAGGCCCTCCTCGGCGGTGGCCGCGCCCAGAGCGTCGTAGCCCTCGTCCTCGAGTGCGAGCAGCAGCGCCAGGCGGATCCGGTCGTCGTCCTCGATCACCAGTACGGCCGTCATAACAGGCATCATCCCCAGGTCACCGGCCCCGTCGCCAATCGTGTCCGCCGGCCTGCGGATTTGTCACTCAACTGTCACAGATCCGCGCGGTGACCGCCAAGCCCGCCCGGCACGGTGGCGGGCGACCAGGTCGGCGAGGGAAGGGGTACGACAGTGACAGGGCCACTGGGACCCACGCCGTGCGCGCTGCCGCTGGTCGAGGTGTGCATCACGCAGCTCGACCTGGCGTGCCTGCCGGAGGCCGGAGCGGTGTTCGATCGACTCCTGGCCCTGCAACCCCAGCGGGTCGTGGTCGACCTGTCGGGTTGCCGGCACATCGACGCCGCCGCCATCGGCCTGCTGCTCGACGTGCACCGGCGGCTGGCCCGTACCGACGGGGTCCTCGTCGTGCGCGACCCGAATCCCCGCATCCGGCGCATCCTGCACACCGCCCGCCTGGACCAGGTCCTACCGATCGTCACCGAACCGTCGTCGGACGTCCCGGCGGCGGGACACGACCCCCGACCAGACCGGCCCGCGCCGACCGCCCAGGGCCGGGCATCCGTGACCACTCGTCACTGACGTCGACCATGGCCGGCCAGACACCGGACACAGGAAGGACCAGCAGCATGACTGTCGTCCCGGACGACCACCTGATGACACTGATCTGCGACACCTGCGGCGACACCGTCACGGCCACCGCGTGCGTGCTCCCCGACGCCGAGGTCGTCTGGACCCTCGTGTCGGAACACGGCTGGAGCGGCTCCCCGTTCGCCACCGGCCCGCACCGTTGCCCGAGCTGCAGCCTGCTGCCCCCCTCCGGTCGCGCGCACGCGTCGTGCGACAGCCACGGTCCCGGCGGCATCCTCGGCATCGACCACCTCGACGACGCGACCGTCGTCACCGTCACCGGTGACATCGACCTCGACACCGGCGACACCCTGCGCGCCGCGCTGCGTCATGCGGCCGAGATGGGCGGACACGTCGTGGTCGACCTGAGCCGCGTACACGTCATCGATTCCACCGGCCTCGGTCTGCTCGTGCGTGCTCACCGCGACGCCCGCGAGCGCGGTGTCACGCTGTGCCTCGCCGCGCCGTCGCGGTTCATCCGCACCGTGCTGCACACCATGCGCCTGGACGGGGCCTTCCCGATCTTCGACAGCCGTGACGACGCCCTCAGCGGCCTGTCCGAGCGCGTGCTGTGCACCTCCACGGCCGCCGACGCCACGACGGCCGGGCCGCGCTCCGGTTCCTGATCGAGACAAGGAGATCGCCGTGTCCATGCCATGGCCACTGCCGGACGACAACTGGCTCGCCGGCACTGGCGACCAGCCCGAGCCGGACAGCGGGGATCTGCGCATCGAGGCGCTGGTCGCGCAGCGATTGAGCATCGACTGGACCACGCGCCGGCAGCAGATCAGCGTCTCCGTGCAGAACCGGGTCGTCATCCTCTCCGGGCTGGTGAGCGGGACGGACGCACGACAGGTCGCCGGGGAACTGGCCTGGGACGTCCCCGGTGTCGTCGACGTCTGCAACACGCTGCGACCCAGGAACCCGCGGCGTGGCCGACGCTGACCGATGACCGCCGGTCACTCAGCTGCGCGCGTACGACGAGCAGGACCTCCTGCCCGGTCCGCTGCACTCCGTCTCCCGCCCGCCGGCTCCGCACCCTGACAGCTGCTCACCGTGACCTTCGTGTCGGGGGGGGTGGCCGGGGTACGGCCTCGGCGGAGGCCAGTCTGGCGGACTTCGTCCCCATCGAGCAGGTCGCCCGTGTCACCCCGCCGCCCCGGCCCCGCGCGGCGGGATCCACCGGCGTCTTCACCGTGGACTGCGGCACCAACCGCAACGGCAAGTTCAGCCCGGACAACCCGGTGGCCCAGCCGGGAATCCGCAACGGCGCCGAGCATCTGCGCGACTTCGTGGGCAACCTCGCCATCGATGCCGACACCCCCGACGAGGCGCTCGCCGCCTCCGGTACGACGTGCCGGAACGGGGACCGGTCGTCGTACTTCTGGCCGGTGGTCCGGATCGACGAATCGGTACGGTCGAACACCCGACCGACAGAGGATCTCGGCGATGTCCAGCCGATCGTGTCCTGCCCCCGGGTCGCCGACCGCCTGCCGGCGGTGCCCGTCTCGGCCTGGAACGGTGTACGCCGGGACCTGGCCGCGCTGGACCAGCAACTCGCCACGGCCAACACCAGGCTGGCCCCCAGCAGGGGCCGCATCGACCGGAGGCTGAACCAGTCGGTGGTCAGCACGCTTCGCGCCGAGCGGGCCAGGACGATCAAGCGGATCTCCGGGAAGCTGCGGGGTGCGGGCAGCCGACCGGCCAACCTCGTCTCACTGGTGGACTGCGAGATCAGCTATGACGGCCTGCACGCCGTGCACTCCTCCCGCACGACCCGGGTGGCGAGCGGGGCCACCCCGACCGTCCGGTGCCGACGGTCCGCGACCGGCTTCCCCAGGTGCCGGCCACCGCACTCGACGAGGTCAACCGCAATCTGGACCTGCTCGATCAGCAGATCGCCGAGGCGAACGAGCGGCTGGAACGCACGCAGGGTGAGGGCGGCCCGGACCTGGCCCAGAACGCGATCGTCGGCCCGCTGCGCGACAAGCGGGTCGCGGTCCTCGATCGGATCGCGGTCGCCATCAGTCGGACCGGGGAGCGTCCGGTGGGGCTGACGCCGCTGGCGACCTGCGCCCTGGACCGGCGTCCCATCGGCGGGGAGCAGTCGAACGATGCCGGCAGCGGCAACGGTGACCGTCGTCTCCCCGAGCCGCAGGGGCCGGACCTGGAGTTGCCGAACAACACCGGACGCATCGTGCAGCCCTCGCAGGTGCTCATCGAGTACCGGGGCAACCCCACCACGAAGGTCACCGCGATGCCCCGGTTCCTGCGCGCCCTGACCGGAGACGCCAAGCCGACCAGTCGCGGACCGGCGAACGCCCGAGCAACCTGGAGCTGCTCCGGCTTCGCCGACCGGCTCTCCGACAGGTACCCGATCTGCCCGACAGGCAGCCAGGTCATGCGGGTACACGACTTCCCGGGCTGCTGGGACGCGGCGAACATCGACAGTGAGAACCACCGCTCCCACCTGGCCTTCGCCGACCCGACGACCGGCGCCTGCCCGCCCGGCTTCACCGCGATTCCGCAGCTTCGGATCAGCATCTCCTACGACATTCCCCGCACCGTCCAACTCAAGGGCCAGTACGCACTCGACTCCTTCCCGGAGGAGAACCACAACCCCTTCTCCGACCACAACGACTTCATCAACGTCAACACCGAGCGACAGATGAAGACGATCGTGTCCTGCGTCAACACCGGCCGACGGTGCTCGTGAACCGCTGACGGACGCCGCACCCAGCGGCCCGCCCGGGACAGGGCGGCCCTGGAGTGCGGCGTTCGCCGCCTGCCTGAGCCGAGGTCACTTGCCGGCGAAGGCCGCCGGCACGGTGTCCGCGGCTGACGGCGGTGCCGGTCGGGCGTACCGCAGGCTCCGGGTGAGCAGCAGCGTCATCGCCAGCGACAGGCAGGCCAGCAGCGCCACCGCCCGGTGCGTCGGCAGCACGTCGGCGACCACTCCGGCGAGTGCCGCGCAGACCGCCTGCCCGGCCATCATCCCGTTCTGGTGCAGCCCGAGCGCCTGACCGTGCGACTCCGGCGGCGACCTGTCGATCAGCCATTCCTGCAACGGCAGTGAGGCCGCGAAACCGACCGAGGCGACCAGCGCGAGCAGCATCGCCACCGGAAGGTCCGGGTTCAGCAGAAAGGCGACGTACGGCAGGGGCAGCAGGAGTCGCAGCGGCAGGACGCACCGCCGACGCGCGGCCGGCGACAGGAACCGTCCCACCAGCACGTCGCCGGCCAGCATGCCGAGCGCGCCGGCGGCGAAGAGGAAACCGGCCCGGTCCCCCGCGTACGGCAGGAACAGCGCCTCGCAGCCGACGACCAGTCCGTTGGGCAGCCACAGGTTGAGGTAGAGCGCCCGGCGTCCGCGGTCCGCCCACAGCTCCCGGTTGACCCGTAGGGTCCGGGCCGTCGAGGCCCGCGCGCCGGTCCGGGCCGGCCGCTCCCGCAGGCCGAACCACGTCATCGCCGCCGCCAGCGCCCGCATCGCGGTCGCGATCAGGAACACCTGGTACGGGTCGAGCCAGACCAGCAGCAGCCCGCCCGCCCCGAATCCGGCGATCTGCATCACGCCGACGCTGGCGTTCATCGTCGATCGGGCCAGCACGTACGCCCCGGGCGGCAGGATGTCGTTGAGCAGCGACCAGCGGGCGCCACCGGTGATCGACCCGACGTAGGCGACGAGCAGCACGACGGCGAGCCGGACTCCGATCGGCAGCCCCGGGACGGCCTGGATCGCCGTGCCGGCGAGCGCGACCAGCGCGGCGAGGGTCAACGCCCGTCGCGGCGGCAGGCTGTCCGCCACGGAGAGCAGCGTGAAGCTGCCCAGCACACCGGCCAGCGGCGCCCCGAACATGCTCAGCGCGGTCAGCGTCGCCGAACCGGTCACGGCGTAGGTCAGCGAGCCGAGGGCCAGCGCGGAGCTGGTGTGCGCCGCGATGCCGGCGCAGTTGGCCAGGAAGAGGTTGCGGAACTCCCGGACGGTGAACAGTTCCGAGTACGTCTGCACGCCCATGATCCTCCGATCGCGCGGTCCGGGCGCGTAGAGTTACGGCTGGAGGCGAAACATGTCTGTCTGGCAGGTGCCGGTGGATCTGCTCGCGCGCAGCCGGTTCACCATCTCGCCGATGACCGACACGGTCGCCGCGTTGAAGGCGCTGCACAACCCGCGCCGCCCGTGGCAGCACGCTTGGCGGCGTCCGCACCTCGCCGCGTACCAGGCGATGCTGGCCCGGCGGCCGGTCGTGCGGGCCCACCGTGGCCGGTGCGGGGAGGATGGCGACGTGGGGTTGCTGACCATCGGGGCGTTCGCCAGGGCGGCGGGCCTTACGCCAAAGGCGTTACGCC
>NZ_JBFAMU010000070.1:0-16595 GCF_040656655.1 Micromonospora sp. NPDC049799 | reverse complement strand
GGGCACCGCCCGCCCCGGCGCCGCCGGATCAGCCGCCCAGGATCACGGCGGTGCGGACCAGCGCCAGGCCGAGCAGCGCCACCACGATCACCGCCCCACCGGCGACCTGCACCAACGTCCGCCGCGACCGCGGGGCGTACGCGAGGACGAGCGCCATCAACCCGCCGACGACCAGGCCGCCCAGGTGACCGGGGATCGAGATGCCGGGCACGGTGAGCGTGAAGACCAGGTTGATCACCAGGACCGGCAGGAACTGCGAGATGTCCCGCCCCATCCGACGCTCGATGACGATCACCGCGGCGAACAGGCCGAAGATGGCGGTCGAGGCGCCGGCGGTAGGCCGGTTCTGCTCGGTGAGGAGGTACGCGGCGACATTTCCGCCGAAGCCGGACACGAGGTAGAGCGCGGCGAACCGCAGCGGCCCGAGTTGGGCCTCCAGCGCCCGGCCGAGCAGCCACAGCCCCCACATGTTCAGCAGGAGGTGCAGCACCCCGTAGTGCAGGAACATCGCGGTGACCAGGCGGTACCACTGGCCGTCGGCGATGCCGCCGATCGTCCCGTCCGGCAGGATCGCGTAGCCGAGCACCGCGCCCCAGTCCGTCACGGGGGTGCCACCGCCGAGCAGCCCGCCGAAGCCCGTGCCGCCGGCCACCGCGTCGCCACCCCGATCCGAGGCGATGGACAGCAGCATGACCAGCACGTTGAGCGCGATCAACGCCTTGGTCACGTAGCCGCGTCGGCCGGCGGCACCGCCACCGAAGGCGGTACGCGCCGGCCGTACGCTGCGGCGTCCCTCGCTGACGCACTCCGGGCACTGGAACCCGACCGAGGCGTCGCGCATGCAGTCCGGGCAGATCGGCCGGTCACACCGCGTGCACCGCACGTAGGTCTCCCGGCCGGGGTGCCGGTAGCAGACCGGAGCGGTCGTCGACGGCGACTCGCTCACCGGAAACTCCAGGTGCCCGGGCGCTCAGTCATGCGAGCAAAGGTACCTCGCGGTGGCTCAGGCGGCCCCGCGCTCGATCTCGACCCGCTCGATGACGACGTCCTGCAGCGGCCGGTCGTTCGGACCGGTCGGGGTGTTGGCGATCGAGTCCACGACCTTCGCGGACTGCTCGTCGGCCACCTGGCCGAAGATCGTGTGCCGGTTGTTCAGGTGCGGGGTCGGCGACACGGTGATGAAGAACTGCGAGCCGTTGGTGCCCGGCCCGGCGTTCGCCATCGCCAGCAGGTACGGCCGGTCGAAGCGCAGCTCCGGGTGGAACTCGTCGCCGAACTTGTAACCCGGGCCACCACGGCCGGTGCCGGTCGGGTCGCCCATCTGGACCATGAAGCCGCTGATGACGCGGTGCGAGATGGTGCCGTCGTAGTACGGCCCGCTGCCCGGCTGACCGGTGCGCGGGTCGGTGTACTGCGCGGTGCCCTCGGCCAGCTCCACGAAGTTGCGGACGGTCTTCGGAGCGTGGTTCGGGAAGAGCTCCAGCCGGATCGGGCCGGCGTTGGTGTGCAGGGTGGCGTAGACAGCCTCGGCCACGGGTACTCCTCACTCGTTGGTCAGTTCCATGCGGATCCTCCCATGTGCCCGATCTGGCAGTGCGGAGGCATCCGAAGGTGGAGGATGACGAAGGAACAACTCCCAGGAGGTGGGACCGTGTTTGGAATCGGGCGGCGCAAGACCCAGGGGCAGCTCGCGAAGGTGGAGCTCAACCAGGGCATCGGTCACCTGAGGCAGGCCGCCACGTACGCGGCGAAGGGTGCCGGCGCCACGGTCGGCCCGCGGGTCCAGGCGGCCCGGGGTGCGGTCGCGCCGACCGCCGTGCTGGTGCGGGACCGCGCGTCGAGCGGCTTCGCATCGACGGTCGCGGCGCTCGCGCCGGTGGCCCTCGCGGTGCGCAACGCCCAGGCCGGGGCGGCCGGCAAGGCCGTCGCCAGTGGCAGGGCCGCCTCCGCCAAGCAGGCCGCGGTGGCCAGGAAGGTCAAGGCGAAGAACATGAAGGCGAAGTCCAAGAAGAAGTCGCGGCGCGGCGGGTCCATGATGACCGGTCTGCTGGCGGCCGGTGCGGTGGCGGGCCTGGCCGGCGCGATGGCCATGCGCCGGCGTCGCGAGCAGCAGGAGTGGGCCGAGTACGACCCGACCCGCACCCTGGAGCCGATGCGCGACGAGGTGGAGACGCTGGAGGTCCGTACCTCCGGCCGGGGCGACGCCCCGGTGACCGACGCCTCCACCATGTCCAGCACCTCGGGCGTGGCCGGTGGCCCGACCGGCGCCGGCAGTTCGGCGGTGGCGGGGGGCGCGAGTGCCTCCACCACCACCCCCGGCAAGCAGCCCACGGTCCACGCCACCGACAAGGTGCCGTCGGTCGCGCAGGGCGCGAAGGACGTCTCCGGGCGTCCGGCCGACGACCTCACGAAGGCGTTGGGCAAGGACACCGCCCGCACCAACGGGCGTCGCTGACCCGACGGTCGGTCCGACCGGGGGCGGCGCGGGGATTCCCCGCGCCGCCCCCGTCCCCGTAGGGGCTACAGCCAGCCGTTGCGGCGGAACCAGCGGTACAGGCCCAGCGAGATCGCGAGCATGATGGCGAACACGCCCGGATAGCCGTACGTCCACTGCAACTCGGGCATGTTCTCGAAGTTCATGCCGTAGATGCCGGCGATCGCGGTCCAGACCGCGGCGATGGCCGCCCAGGCAGCGATCTTGCGCATGTCGTTGTTCTGGTCGACCGTGACCTGGGCCAGCCGCGCCTGGAGGATCGAGTTGAGCAGGTCGTCGTACGAGTTGACCTGTTCGACGGTGCGGCTGAGGTGGTCCTGCACGTCCCGGAAGTACCGGCGGATCTCCTTCGGCACGTACCGGTTGGTCTGCGCGGTGAGCGTCAGCAGCGGGCGTTGCAGCGGGGCGACCGCCCTCTTGAACTCCACCAGCTCCCGCTTCATCTGGTAGATCCGCTGGATCCGGCCGCTGCTCTGCCGGTCGAAGACCTCGACCTCCAGCGAGTCCAGGTCGTCCTCCAACTGGTCGGCGACCTCCAGATAGAGGTCGACGACCCGGTCGGTGACCGCGTACGCCACCGACCACGGCCCGTGCAGCAGCAGCTCCTGCTTCGCCTCCAGGTCGGCCCGGACCGACGCGAGCCGGCAGGCGTCCCCGTGCCGGACGCTGATGAGGAAGTTGGGTCCGATGAAGAGCATCACCTGACCGGTCTCGACGACGTCGGAGGTCTCGGTCAGCTCGGCGTGCTCGCAGTAGCGGGCGGTACGCAGGACGAGGAAGCTGACCTCGCCGAACTGCTCCAGCTTGGGCCGCTGCTCGGCCTTGACGGCGTCCTCGACGGCCAGCTCGTGCAGCCCGTAGGTGGCGGCGATGGCGGACATCTCGTCCAGCTCCGGCTCGTGCAGGCCGAGCCAGACGAAGCCGTTGTCCCGCCGGGCCGCGGCCAGCGCCTCGGCGTAGTGCCAGTCGCCGGGCTGCCGCCGGCCGTCGACGTACAGTGCGCAGTCGACCACGGCGGCCCGCCGGGGCCCGGCCGGTTCGGGACTGCGCTGGGAGCCGTCGGCGTTCAGCCGCCGGGTCATCGCGCGCACCGGCGCTGCCCAGGCCCGCGGGCTCAGCACCCCACCGCCACCCGACGTCGCCGTCCGTCCGCGCTCCACCCGGTCCGCCATGACGCCCCCCTTCCGGCTCGCGCCGCGCGTTGCAGGGTACGCCGCCGCGGCGCTCACCGCGCGTGACGATCGCTGCAGGGGTGGCGCCGGGTGGGCCGAGCCGTAAGGGGGGTCGAGGGGACGACACGGCCCACCCGGCGCCCTTTGGGGGCGGGGGTTGTGCTGCTCGCGCCCCTCACGCTGTCGCCGGGCGGGCCGGCGGTCGCACTCGTCACCGGTCGGTGGGGGCCGGGGCCGGACGTGAGCTGCGCTACAGGTGGTGAGTGACGCTCGCAGCATTGTGGGCCGTCGGCCGCTCCGGCGGGAGCCCCGGAGCGGCCGTTACCGCCTTACTGTCGTAAACCCGACAGAAAAAGTCACCCGCGGATGGCAACCATCGCCTCGGCGAGGCGCCGGACGCCCTCGTCGATCCGGTCGGCGGTGACCGCCGAGTACGCCAGCCGCAGCGCGTGCCGCCCGCCGTCCACCACGAAGTCACTGCCCTTGACCACCGCGACGCCGCGCTCGGCGGCCGCCGGGGCGAGCTTGTCGACGTCCACGTCCTCGGGCAGCTCGACCCAGAGGAAGTAGCCGCCGTCCGGCTCGACGAACCGGGCCTCGGGGATGTGCCGGCGCAGCGACTCGGCGAGCACCCGGGCCCGCTCGCCGAGCGCCCGGCAGACCGTCTCGATCGAGCGGTCGATGTCCCCGGAGACGCAGAACTGGTGCACGATCGCCTCGGACACCATGCCCGGGGAGATGTAGAGGCTGGTGGCCTTCCGCGCGATGTCGGCGATCAGGTCCGCCGGGCCGATCAGGTAGCCCACCCGCACGCCGGGGCACACGGTCTTGGTGAAGCTGGAGGCGTGCACCACCACGTTCCGGGTGTCCATCGAGAGCATCGACGGCAGCGCCTCGCCCCGGAACCGGATGTCGGCGTACGGGTCGTCCTCGAAGATCGTGAAGTCGTACTCGGCGGCGAGGTCGAGCAGCTCCCGCCGCTTCTCCAGGCTCAGCGTCACGCCGGCCGGGTTCTGGTAGTTCGGGATGATGTGTGCCAGCCGGGGCCGTACGCCGGACTCCAGCAGCTTGCGCAGCTCGGCGGTGTCCAGGCCGTCCGGCTGGATCGAGATGCCGTGCAGCTCGCTGCCCATCCGCTGAAGGTTGAGCAGGGTCCGGTCGTACGTCGGACGCTCCACCACGACCGCGTCGCCGGGGCGGACCAGGTGGTCGAAGAGGAACGCGTCGGCCTGCAACGAACCGTTGGTGATCAGCACCTGGTCGGCCTCGACCCCGTGCTTCTCGGCGATCCACTTCCGCAGCGGAAGGTAGCCGACGGAGGTGCCGTACGCCGTCACCCCGGCGGGATCGGCGTCGAACGCGCGGACGGCGGCGGCCTTGAGCCCCTCGACATCGACGATGTCCAGCGAGGGAGCCCCACGGGCGAAGGAGATCAGCTGCTCGGCGGTCATGGCTTCGAAGCGTACGGAAGCCGGTGGGGTGCGTGCGGTCGGCACGGCGATGTCCGCATCCTGAGCCACCGGGTCGGGTGACCCCCCTCGTCCGGTCGGCGGCAGATCAGACCGGAAGGCCGAGCGGGTCGTGCTGCGATTCCCGGGAGAGCCCCTCCAGGTGCAGGCCGAGTGCGGCCAGCAGCTGTCCCCAGTCGAAGTAGGACCGCCACGCCGTGATCCGCCCCCGGCGGACCCGCACCACGTCCGCCACGTCCCAGCTGACCGTCCGCATGGTGGGCGAGACCGTGCCGAAGGGAGTGTGCAGCACTCCGGTCTGGGTGCCGGTCAGCCGCATCTCGACCGCGGCCCCGCCGGCGGTCTGCACCGCGCCGGTCCGGTCGACGTAGAGGTCCGGGAAGGCTCCGGTCCAGGTGCGCAGCAGCGCCGGCAGCTCGATCGGGCGCACGGTGACGCCCGGCATGGAGTAGAAGGCGTCCGCGGCGTAGAGCTCCGGCAGCCGGGCCACGTCCCGCCGCAGGAGCATCTCGTACTGCTGCTCGACCAGCCGATCCGCTGCGCGCATGACGACCTCCCCGGCGGCCACGGCCGGTCCGCGCCCGCACCGGATCCTTACCCGTCGATCCGCCGGTCAACCCGTCCGGTCAGCCGATGTTCGCCATGCGCAGGGCCGAACGTCCACCAGGTTCACCCGGAAGACCCAGGACTTCCCCGCCGGCTGTCCACCATTTGACCGGACGCTGGCGCCGGCGGGGCCGGCCGCTGGATCATTGCGGGTCGCAGGAACCAGGGGACAGGGGTGAAGGGCGTGACCGAGGACGAGGTCGGACGACTCGACGACCAGGCGTTCGCCGAGTGGCTGGCCGAGCAGGCCGGTACGGCGCTGACCGGGTTGCGGGACCGGCAGGGCTTCGCCGACGCGGCCGCTCTGAAGGCCGCGGGCGACCAGGCCTCGCACGAGCTGCTGACCGCCGCCCTGGCCCGCTGGCGCCCGGCTGACGCCGTGCTCTCCGAGGAGGAGGCCGACTCGCGTCGAGCCTGGTCGACGGGGGAACGCGCGGCACGCCTCGACGCCGACCGGGTCTGGATCATCGACCCGCTCGACGGCACCCGGGAGTTCTCCGAGTCCGGACGTACCGACTGGGCGGTGCACGTCGCCCTCTGGCAGCGCTCGGCCGGGCCGGACGGCGCGCTGGTCGCCGGGGCGGTCGGCATGCCCGCACGGTCGACCGCGGACGGCCGGCAACTCGTCCTCGGCACCGGACACCCCGCCCCGGCGGCGCTCGACGGACCGGTCCGCATCGCGGTGAGCCGCAGCCGTCCGCCGGCCTTCGTCGGGGAACTGGTGGAGCTGCTCGGCGCCCGGGCGGTGCCGATGGGGTCCGCCGGGGTCAAGGTGTGCGCGGTGGTGACCGGCGAGGTCGACGCGTACGTCCACGCCGGCGGCCAGTACGAGTGGGACAGCGCGGCCCCGGTCGCGGTGGCCCTGGGCGCCGGGATGCACGCCTCACGTGTGGACGGCTCGCCGCTGCGCTACAACCGCCTTGATCCACGCCTGCCGGACCTGCTGGTGTGCCGTCCGGAACTGGCCGACCGGCTGCTCGACGCGATCGCCCGGACCGGCGTCGAGATGCCCGCACCGGCCGGCACCGGTCGGGCGTTCGGCTGAATGTCGCAGTAGGCACAGAGGACACGGTCGGGGCATAGTGTCGGACGGACACCGCCGACCTACGCCCGAGACGGGCCGCCGCCAGCCAGGGAGGGTCATGCCGGCCGAGCGAGACCAGTACAACGCCGTGGTGGGGCCGACCGGCCCCTGGCCGGGTCAGGACACTCCCGGTCATCAGGGCGGGCCGACCGACGGCGTCGTCGACCCGTGGGCAACCACCACCACCGCCACCGCGGCGGGACCGCCGGACGGCCCGTGGGCCGACGGCCCGACGGTCGGGCCACCCACCGGTCCCGACCTCCCGCCGTCCCCCGCCGCACCGTCCCGGCGCCGCTGGCGACTGGCAGTCGCGGGGGCGGTCACGCTCGCCGTGGCCAGCGCCGGTGTCGCCGTGGCCACACTGCAGCCCGACCCCAAGCCACCGGCCAGTGAGGTGCCGCAGGCGGGCACGCCACCACAGTCCGCCGCGCCGTCCGCCGGAGCGCCCACGCCGTCCGGCGGCCTGCCCAGCACCACCCCGAGCGCGGCCCAGGGCATCGGCGGCTCTCCGTCCGCTCAGCCGCCGGCCACACCCGGATCGGTCCCCGGTTTCAGCGGTGCACGGCTGACGCTGCCCGGGGCGTCGATCGGCGTCCAGACCGGGGAGACGTTCAACCAGGCCCTGCAACGCTCCGACCGGACCTTCGGCCGGCTGCGGATGGCCAGGGTGTTCTACCCCGGGCTGCCGCCGGCCTGGAACGGCAGCCGGAGCGACGTCGTGGACCGGACCGTCGTGGTCTCCTTCAAGGCCTCGCCGCAGGAAATCAACTCCGGGAAGCACGACTCCCGCCTCGCCTCCTGGTTCGCCTCCATCCCCCGTGAGCACAACGTCTACTGGTCGTACTTCCACGAGCCCGAGGACGACGTCGAGCGTGGCGCCTTCACCCCCGAGGCGTACCGGACGGCCTGGAAGCGGGTGGCCGGCCTGGCCAACCGTGCGGGCAACCCGAAGCTGGTCAACACGCTGATCCTGATGTGCTGGACGCTCGACCCGAAGTCCGGGCGCAGCTTCGACGCCTTCTATCCCGGTGGCGACGTCATCGAGACGCTCGGCTGGGACTGCTACAACTGGGGCGCCAGATGGAAGCGGTACGCCCCGCCGCAGGAGATCTACAACCGGATGATCGACAAGTCCCGCGCCCTGGGTAAGCCGTGGGGGCTCGCCGAGACCGGCAGTGACCTGGTCCCCGGCGACTCGGGTGCCGGGCGGGCCGCGTGGATCCGCTCGATGACCGGATTCCTCAACGGGCAGCGGCCGGAGTTCGTGGCGTACTACAACCAGGTCGTCGACCAGGGCGACTTCCGCCTGATGGACCAGCCGAGCATCCAGGCGTGGCGGTCCTTCAACGGGGCCTGATCAACCGCACGGTACGGGCGGGCGACCCATTCGGTCGCCCGCCCGTCGCGTACGGCTCAGATGCCCCGGCCGCGCTTGTGCAGCGTGCGCAGCACCCGGTCGGCCTGCACGGCCCGGCTCGCCACCGCCAGCGCCAGGTAGGCCCGCGGCTCGCGCGGATTGCGGGCCAGGGTACGGCGGGCCCACCGGAGCGCGTCGCGCCGGTTTCCCATGGCGGCCTGGGCGAAGGCGATCTGGCCGGCCACCCGGGCCTCACCGTGCGGGACGGTGGCGAACTCGGGGTAGCGGCGCAGCAGCCACTGCAACGCGGTGGAGATCGTGTCCCAGCGCTGCGCGAAGTACGACCGCTTGTGCCACCGGACCAGCACGTACGGAGCTTCCAGATTGACCAGCGGGGCGTACCGGGCCGCTCGGAGCAGGAACTCGTAGTCCTCCGCGTAGCTGCCCGGGATCTGCTCGTCGACCAGGCCGATCGCGTCGACCAGCGCCTCCCGGCGGATCAGGAACGTGGACGGGTGCAGCTCGGTGAGACGGTCGCGGAGCAGGGCCTCCAGTGACACCCGGGACCGGTCCAGCGAACGGTCCACGGTGTGGTCGTCGTAGCTGACCCGGATGCCGCAGCTCACGAGAGCGCCGTCCGGGTGCACGTCGAGCGCGCCGAGCTGGGCGGCGAGCTTCCCGGGCAGCCACTCGTCGTCGTCGTCGCAGAACGCCACCAGGTCCCCGGTGGACGCCTCGATGCCGGTGTTGCGGGCCCCGGCGAGCCCCGGCGTACGGGTGTTGGTCAGGACGCGGATCCGCCGGTTGCCCCGGTCCATTTCCAGCGAGAGATCGGGCTCGGAACGGTCGTAGACCACGATCGCCTCGATCGGGCCCGGGTGTGCCTGACCGATGATCGCGTCGAGCGCCACGCGCAGCAGCTCTGGACGGTCCCGTGTCGGTACGACGACGGAGATGCTCGGGCCGCTCATGAAGTCTCCACGGAATCGGAGGAACGCTGCTGGCCCAGGTAGCCGTAGCGGACCCGGAAGGGCAGGGTGGCCAGGCTGACCACGGCCCGGCTGCGACGGGGCAGGCGGGTGCGCCACGCCTCGTCCCGTCGTACCGTCAACGGGCCGCCACTGAATCGCAGCGGGTTGCCGGCGACGCTGTGCGCCCGGATCGGCACGGCCGGCGGAGGCGCCGGATCACCGTGCGCCGACGGACGGGCCGACCCGGAGCCGTCGCCGGGTGCGCCGAGCAGGCGCAGCGCCGCCGGGTCGTCCGGCAGGCCGGCGAACAGCCGGAGCCGGCGCAGTACGCCGGCCGGGTCGGCGGTGAAGTCCTCGTAGCGCAGGCGCAGCACCTGCGCGCGGGTGGCGAGCAGGTGGAAGGCGGCGTTCTGTGCGGTCCACAGCTTGCTCACCTCCATCGGCGAGAAGGTGGGCATGAAGTCCTCGCCGTCGACCACCTCGGGACGGCGCACCTGCTTGCCCCAGGAGTACGCCACCGCGCGGCTGTCCCGGACCAGATGCAGCACCCGCAGGTCCAGCCCGTCCGCCCAGCGCAGCGCGAAGGCGAGCGAGGCGTGCTTGCTGGAGTCGACCACCACCCGCGCCCCGCTGACCGCCAGCGCCGCCCGGTAGATGCGGGTGTAGAGGTCGGCGTACTTCCGGACGTCGGCCAGCTGCGCCGCCGAGAGGGAGCTCCTGGCCAGCCGTGGGATGTGGCGGGTGCGGTCGACCCGGTCCTTGAGCGCCAGCACCTCGTCCCGGTCGACCGTGGACCAGCCGCCGAACGCGTGCTCGCCGACCTGCCGCCAGAACGGGCAGGCCGTGAACTGCTCGCCGCAGCCGCACCGCTCGTCCGCGCCGAGCGCCCGCTCCCACAGGTGGACGACCTCACCCACGGCGCACACGTCCGGACTCTGCGCGAGGAGAAGCTCCAGCAGCGTCGAGCCGCTGCGGCCGAGCCCTCCGACGAAGAGGACACGGGGGTTCTCCACCGGGGCCGCGCTCACCGGCGCCCCCCGGCCCGCTGACGTACCCGGCGGGCGACCAGGTCGTCGATCACCTGACCGACCCGGGCGACCGCCTCGGCGCGCGGGTCCGGCCCGTCCGCGTCGGCGAGGGCGAAGCGGGAGGGGTCGGCCAGACCCTCGTCGAGGGCGGCGACCAGCTCCGCCTCGGACCAGCAGAGCCGGACCAGTCCGGCGGTGCCGAGCCGCCGGGCGAAGAGCTGCTGGTGGTTGTCGACGTGCTCGTCGTGGTTCGGGTCCCGAGGCACCACGATCGGCAGGTGGCCGGTGCGCCGGGCCTCGGTGATGGTGGCGGGGCCGCCGTGGCTGACCACCAACGTGGCCTCGGCCATGGCGCGCTGGAGCTCCTCGTGACCGAGGAACGGGGTGGCCCCGGGCAGCCGCGGGACACGGCTGTGGCCGTACTGGAGGACGACGCGGACCGACGGGCGGGCGGCGTGCCACCGCTCCAGCCAGTCCACCAGGCGGTCGAACCGGTGCACGTCGGTGCCGACCACGACCAGCACGGACGGTGCGGGGTCGTGCCCCTCCCGCGGCTGGGGGACGAACGCGGTCACAGCAGGTTCCCCACGACGGTGGCCTCCGGGTACATCCGGCGCTGCTCCTCCCACTGCACGAGCATCGCGGAGAGGAAGGGACGACAGAGCCGGGCTGTCAGGGTCGCGCTGTCGATCCGGTCGTACACCTCGATGTAGACGGTCGGCACGCCGCGCAGTCGGGCCGCGACCACGAACGGCAGGGCGACCCCGGCGCCGGTGGTGATCACGGCGTCCACCCGGCGCTGGCGCATCACCTTCAGCGCCAGGAAGGCGTTGCGGATGAGGTTCGCCACGTTGCGGGTGGTCGGATGGTGGGCCCATACCACCTCCTCGCCCGGGAGGAGCGAGCGGGCGTCGGGGGTGTCGAAGGTGACCCACGCCCGGCTCCGGCTCCGGTACCAGGGCTCGAGAGCCACGAGCTGGGCGAGATGCCCGCCACTGGATCCGACCAGCAGGATCTGACCCGAGCCCTCGGTTGACCCGCTCACCAACGTCCCTCCCATTCCCGGCGACCGCGTCACGATGTCGCGAATGACCCTCGGACGCGCCATGACAACCTACTGGCGCGGGGTGGACAAATGAAGGGGCCGTTGGACGGGCTCCGGCCGACCGATGGGATAGACCCGGGAATCTCAACGCCGGGAGTGTCCGTCCGGTCGATCAGCCAGCTCAACGCGGGTGCGCGGGGCAGCTCGGCCCGGGCAACCCGGCCCGGCCGGGCTGTGTCAGTATTCCGTCACCGCTCCGGGCCGGGGTCGACGACGACGCCGCTCCGGGGAAAGACCGGGCCCGGAGCCGGGAAACCCGCCGAATGGCCAACGGAGACGAGCCATCTCGACGCCGGCTGTCCACATCCGGCGGGCTCACCGAAACGTGGGCGGGCTTTCCCTCCTCGTTCGGATCGGCGACACTCAAGGACACGGTCAGGTCCAGCTGCACCGTGGACTGCCCGGCTCGGTCGAAAGGGAGCGACAGAATCTGATGCCCTCACCCCACGTGGCCGAGAGCGAGCCCGACGGCCTTGTCCTGACGGCCTATCTGGGTTGGCTGCGCCGGCGCTGGTGGATCCTGCTGCTCGCCGCGATCCTCGGCACCGCCGGCGGGCTGGCGGTGAACCAGCTCCAGCAGGCCCGGTACACGTCGAACACCTCGCTGCTGGTCCGCCCCGTCGGCGCCACGGGTGACAACCCGAACGCCAAGGTGAACCTCGACACCGAGGCGCAGGTGGTCCGCTCGCTCGTCGTCGCCGAGCGAGCCCGCGAGCTGATGAAGAGCGGAGCCCCGGCCGACCAGCTGGTCCGGTCGGTGACCATCACCGTGCCGCCGAACAGCCAGGTCCTCCAGGTGGCGTACGAGGCGGACACCCCCGCCCAGGCCCAGGCCGGCTCGCACGCCTTCGCCCAGGCCTACCTGGACCTGCGCAAGGCCACCGCGCAGAAGACGCTGGAGATCGAGACCACGGCGCTGCGGCAGCAGATCGCAGATGTGACCAAGCAGCTCAGCGTGGCAACCGGGCGGATCGTCGCGGCACCGAGCAACTCGGTCGAGCGGGAGCGCGCCGAGGCCGACCAAAACGTGCTGACCAACCAGCTCAACTCGCTGAACAACCGGCTCAGCCCGCTGATCTCCACCGACACCAACCCGGGCGAGATCATCTCGGACGCCCGGCTCCCGGAAAGCCCCAGCTCGCCGAACCGCACGCTGAACCTGGCCAGCGGCCTGGGCGCCGGCCTGCTCCTCGGCATGGTGCTGGCGCTGCTGCTGGACCGGCTCGACACCCGGGTCCGCCGTGGCCGGGACATCACCGACCGGGTCGGCCTGCCGCTGCTGCTGGAGCTGCCGGCGCGCACCTCGTCGCTGACCGTGCTGCCGGCCGGTCACCGGATCTCGCGGGAGTTGGGCCGGCTGCGCAACGTGCTGCTCGCCTCCGTGCCCGAGCCACGGGAGGCGGGCCGGGGACGCCAGCTGCTGATCTGCGACGGGTCGGCCGGCGTGGCAGCTGGATTCGTGGCCGCCAACCTGGCCGCCGCCTACGCCCGCGCCGGTCAGCAGGTGGCCCTGGTCACCACCAAGCCGGACTCGGCGCTGAGCACCATGACCGGCGTGGCCGAGGGTCGGCACAGCCTGGCGTCGGCGCTCCGGCGTGACGTGCCGGCGCTCAAGGCGCTCGCACCGGTGCCCGGGCTCGGCCAGCTCCGGGTGCTGCTGCCCGGGGACCTGGACACCGACGTCGAGCTGCCCGTGGCCGGCCTGCTGGAGATCCTCGCCGAACTCACCGCCCGCTTCGACCACGTACTGATCGAGACCGGGCGGCCGAACGTGGCGGTGGAGGCCCAGGCGCTGGGCCGGCACGTCGACGCGGTCATCGTGGTGGCCGAGAACAGCCGGACCCGCAGCGGTGAGATCACCGCCGCGCTCCAGCAGTTCGAGCAGGTCAACGCTCCGGTTCTCGGCGCGGTTCTGGCACCGCGGCTGCCCGCACACACCGCCCCGGCCACCCCCCGCCCCGCCGTGCCGGCGAGCCGGCCCACGCCGCGACCGAGCCCCGGGCCGTCCGTCGAGTCGACCATGGTGCTGCCGCGGATGAAGCCGTCCGGCTCGACCCCCGCCGCCGGGTCGGCGAAGCCGGTCGAGCCGGCCACCCCCGGCAAGCCGGTACCGGTGAACGGGGCGAGCGGCACGTACCGGTCGCGGGGCGGCGACGCCGACGGCACCGGCCGCAGTTACGCGATGGAGTCCGGCGAGGACCTGGAGTGAACCGCCGGCACCTGCTCCGCGCCATCCCCGCCTCGGTCCTCGCGCTCACCCTTCCCACGGCGTGCAGTGAGCCGCAGCCCGAGCCGGGCGGCGCCGACGTCGTGGACCCGGGAGCCCTGGCCACCTCCGCGCCGAGCCCGACCCCGACCCTGCCGGCCGCGCCGCTCACCGGCCAGCCGGTGAGCGCCGCACCGGTCGCCACCCGGCCCGCTCTCGCCGTGCCGCTGCGGGTCAGCCCGTCGACCACCCCGTCCGGTCTGGCCGAGGCGGACCTGGTCTTCGCCGAGTTCGCCGAGTCCGACACCCTGCACCTGACGGCGGTGTTCCACTCGCGCGACGCCGCCCGGATCGGGCCGGTCGCCGAGATCCGACCGGTCGACATCCGGTCCGTCGCCGTGCTCCGCCCGTTCGTCGCCTACGACGGCGGCCCGACCGGCTTCCTCACCCAGTTCGAGAACTCCGGTCTGGCCGGGGTGACTCCGGCGGACGACGGCGACGTGTTCGACTCCGACAACACGTCCACGGCGGCGCTGTGGAAGGCCGCGCCCAAGGGGGCACAGCCGCCCACGCCCCTGCTCGACCACGCCACCGACGGGGCGGCGCTGGCCTCCCAGGGCCTGGCCCCGGCCACCGAGCTGACCGTCGCCGTCTCCGGCGGCCCGCCCATGGTCTGGCGCCACGACCAGCAGAAGTCGCTCTGGGTGGGCAAGGTCGGCACCACCACCGTGACCGCCACCTCGGTGATCGTGCTGTCCGTCGAATACCGGACGCTGGACGTCCGGAACCCGTCGCCGCGGTCACTGCCCTCCTCGAACGTCTTCGGCGAGGGTGCGGCGGTGGTCGTCTCCGGCCCGGCCAGCGCGAAGGGCACCTGGCGCAAGCCCGGCCTCCCGCTGGTGTGCAACATCGTCGACGCCGGTGGTGACCTGATGCACCCGCGGCCCGGCAGCGCCTGGGTGATCTACGCGCCAACCACCGCCAAGGTCACCGTGAAATGAGCACGGTCACCCCGCAGCGCTCCGGCGTCGGGGCGTCCCCGTTCGTCGGGGACGCCCGGGGAGGCGACGCGATCCGGCCCGTTCCACCCGTGTACCAGCCGCGCACCTGGTCGTTGCGGCTGCCCACCGCGTGGCCCCTGATCGCGCTCTTCGTCCTCTGGCCGGTGTGGTGGGCGCTCGGGCTGTCCAGCTTCGTCTTCGTCGTCTTCGCGGTGCCGATGGTGGTGCAACTGTGGCGTCGTGGCCCGGTCCGGGTGCCACCCGGCTTCGGCATCTGGCTGGTGCTGCTGCTCTGGGTCGTGCTCTCCGCCCTGATGCTCGACCTCACCTCGCCCAACACGCTCCCTCCCGATGGCGGCGGCCGGTACATCGGCTGGGCCATCCGCGTCGCCAACTACGTGGCGATGACCGTGGTGATGCTCTACGTGCTCAACCTGAGTGAGCGGGAGCTGTCCCGGCGGCGGGTGGTCCGGCTGTTCGGGTTCATGGGTGTCGTCGTCGTGATCGGCGGCTGGCTCGGTTCGCTCTTCCCCACCCTCGGGTTCGTCGCGCCGCTGCGCTTCGTCCTGCCCGACTCGATCGCCAGCCAGCCGTTCGTCGCCTCGCTGATGGACGTCAAGTTCGCCCAGGTCCAGCAGGTGATCCAGGGCGAGGCCAGCTCGCCTCGCCCGTCCGCGCCCTTCGAGTACACGAACTCCTGGGGAGAGAACACCGCGATCCTGCTGATCTGGCTCATCGTGGGCTGGGTCGTGCTGGGCCGACCGTTGCGGCGGACACTCGGCATCGCGATCGCGCTCGCCGCGATCTTCCCGATCATCTACTCGCTGAACCGGGGCCTCTGGATCGGGCTCGGCATCTCGGCGGTGTACGTGGCGATCCGACTGGCGCTGCGCGGCCGGATGCTGGTGCTCGGCGGGCTCGGCCTGGCGGTCGGGCTGATCGGCGTCCTCATCATCGCCACCCCGCTCGGGCGTACCTTCGACGACCGGCTCGCGAACGGGCACAGCGACGACATCCGCACCACCCTCTCCCAGGGCGCCGTCCAGGCGGCCAACCACTCGCCCGTCCTCGGGTACGGCGGCAACCGGGCACTGATCGGCAGCAACCGGTCGATCGCCATCGGCAAGTCCGAGGACTGTCCGCAGTGCGGCAACCGGGAGCTGGGCAGCAACGGCCAGTTCTGGGCACTGCTGGTCGGCCAGGGTTACGTCGGGGCGCTCTGCTACAACGGGTTCTTCCTCTACAGCCTCTGGCGCTACCGGCGGGACCACAGCCCGATCGGGATCGCCGGCAGCCTCGTGCTCATCCTCATGCTCTTCTTCCAGTTCACCTACGGCGCGATGGAAGCCACTCTCGCCTACGGCCTGATCACGGTCGCCCTGCTCGCGCGCAACGACCGGCTGCGCCGCGCCGTCGCGACGCACCGGTCTCCCACCAGCGTCCCCGGGCTACGGCCCCGACTCGTCACCGGCGGTGAGCGTTGATGGTGTCCCACACACCCCCGGGCGGAAACGGCCGGGCCGCGTACCTGGGCGAGCTGGCCGGACTGATCTGGCCGGAACCGGCCACGCCCGCCCTGCGTCGAGGCGGCACCGGCTGGGTGGTGGTGCCGTCGGCGGCCCGGCCACGGCTGTTGGTGCCCACCGGCTCTCCTCGGGCTGCGGCGAACGCCGTCCGCCACTCCACCGAGGCGATCGGCCGCAAGGCCCGGCTGGTCCGGCAGGGGCTGGCCGCCACGTTCCGGCTCGGCCTGGGCCCGCTGGTGTTCCGCGACCGCGTGGCGGTGACCGGCGCCGGGCTGGACGCGCACCTGACCGAGGTGCTGGGTGAGCCCGTCATGGTCAGCATGCACATCGGTCCGGCCCGCGCGAACCGCAAGCCGGTGCTGCAACTGCTCGCGCCCGACGGGCGCGCGCTCGGGTACGCCAAGCTCGGCGTGGACCCGCTCACCCGGGCCCTCGTCGACGCCGAGGCCGCCGCCCTGCATCGCCTCGCCGATCTGCCGCTCGGCCCGGTCACCGTGGCCGACGTACGGCACCACGGCGTCTGGCACGGGCACGCGCTGCTGGTGCAGGAGGCGCTGCCGGTGCGGCTGCCCCGGG
>NZ_JBFAMU010000069.1:0-16902 GCF_040656655.1 Micromonospora sp. NPDC049799 | reverse complement strand
GCGTCCCCGCCGGCTCCGGCCGCGCCCGCGAGGCCGGTCGGTGCCCGGTACTCGCCGAAGACCTGCCGCAGCGCGCCCGCCCACTCGCCGGTGGTCACCCCGGCCCGCACGCACTGAAGCGTCGCGTCCATCAGGTTCGCCGTGGTCGCGGCGTCCGCGCGCAGTCGCGCCAGTGCCGCGTCCGCCGCCGCCGTGTCCCGGCCGGCCCGCCACTTGCGTACGGAGGTCGTGGCGGCCTCCTCGACGGCGGGGTCGACCTGCTCGACGGCCTCGGCGCCGGCCGCGGTCAGCGGCGACGGCTCGGTCTCGGTGTACCGGTTGACGCCCACGACCACGTCGGCGCCGGACTCCATGCGGCGCCGCCGTTCGGCCAGCGAGGCGACGAGCGCGCTCTTGAGGTAGCCGGTTTCCACGGCGGCCACCACGCCGCCCATCTCCAGCACCTTGTCCAGCTCGACGCGGGCGCCGGTGACGATCTCGTCGACCAGGGCGGTCATCACGTGCGAGCCGGCGAAGAGGTCGGGGTACTCCAGCAGGTCCGACTCGTACGCGAGCACCTGCTGCATGCGCAGCGACCACTGCTGGTCCCAGGGCCGGGGCAGCCCGAGGGCCTCGTTCCAGGCGGGCAGTTGCACCGCGCGGGCGCGCGCGTCACGGGAGAACGTGACGCCGAGCATCTCCAGCACGATGCGTTGGATGTTGTTCTCGGGCTGCGCCTCGGTGAGACCGAGGGAGTTGACCTGCACGCCGTAGCGGAACCGGCGCTGCTTCGGGTTCTCGACGCCGTACCGCTCGCGGGTGATCTCGTCCCAGAGCGCGCCGAAGGCCCGCATCTTGGCGATCTCCTCCACGAAGCGCACCCCGGCGTTGACGAAGAAGGAGATCCGCTGGACGACGTCGCCCATCCGCTCGGCCGGCACCTGGCCGGAGTCGCGGACCGCGTCGAGCACGGCGACGGCGGTGGCGAGGGCGAAACCGACCTCCTGCACCGGGGTCGCACCGGCCTCCTGGAGGTGGTACGAGCAGATGTTGACCGGGTTCCACTTCGGCATCTCGCGCAGCGTGTACGCGATGACGTCGGCGGTCAGCCGCAGCGACGCCGCCGGGGGGAAGATGTACGTGCCCCGGGACAGGTACTCCTTGATGATGTCGTTCTGGGTGGTGCCGGCGCAGCGGTGAAGCTCGGCGCCCTGCTCCGCGGCGACCGTGCCGTAGAGCCCGAGCAGCCACATCGCCGGCGCGTTGATCGTCATCGAGGTGTTCATGTCGGCGATCGGAATGCCGTCGAAGAGGGCCCGCATGTCGCCCAGGTGCGCCACCGGCACGCCGACCCGGCCGACCTCGCCGGAGGCCAGCTCGTGGTCCGGGTCGTACCCGGTCTGGGTGGGGAGGTCGAAGGCGACCGACAGGCCGGTCTGCCCCTTCGCCAGGTTGCGGCGGAAGAGCGCGTTGGTCGCGGCGGCCGAGCTGTGCCCGGCGTAGGTGCGCATCACCCACGGGCGGTCGCGTTCCGGCAGCCGACCCGGGAGAGCCTTCTCATCCATGGCCGGAGTCTAAGTTACCGTTCAGTCACCTGGGCTGTGGAAAACCACACAGGTCCATGTGGCGCGCATCCGGGTGCAGAGCACGCGGGCTGGGCGGGACCGCCACACCCCGGACGCCGCGCGGCGGGCCCGAGGTCGCACACTTGACGGCATGGATGACGAGCTGGCGATCTCCGTCCGGGGGCTGCGCAAGGCGTACGGGGACACCGTCGCCGTGGCCGGCGTGGACCTCGACGTCCACCGGGGCGAGGTGTTCGCCCTGCTCGGTCCGAACGGCGCCGGGAAGACCACCACCGTGGAGATCTTGGAGGGCTACCGCCGGCGCGACGCCGGTGAGGTGTCGGTGCTCGGCAGCGACCCGGCCGCCCCGGCGCGCGACTGGCGGTCCCGGGTCGGCATCGTGCTCCAGGGCACCGGTGAGTTCGACGAGCTGACCGTCGCCGAGGTCGTCCGGCACTTCTCCGGCTTCTACGCCGAGGCCGACGACCCGGACAAGGTGATCGAGCGGGTGGGGCTGGGCGCCAAGGCGAGGGCCCGTACGCACACCCTCTCCGGCGGCCAGAAGCGCCGCCTGGACGTGGCACTGGGCATCATCGGGCGCCCGGAGCTGCTCTTCCTCGACGAGCCGACCACCGGCTTCGACCCGGAGGCCCGCCGTGAGTTCTGGGAGCTGATCCGCGACCTCGCCGCCGCCGGCACCACCATCGTGCTCACCACGCACTACCTGGACGAGGCCGAGGCACTCGCCAACCGGGTCGGGGTGATCGCGCACGGCCGGCTGGTCGAGGTCGCCCCGCCGAACCGGCTCGGCAACCGGCAGGAGGCCCTGGCGACGGTCTCCTGGCGTACGCCGGAGGGGTCTGTCGAGTCGGCGGAGAGCGCGTCGCCGACGGTGCTGGTGGCGGAGCTGGCCGCGCGTTTCGGCGGCGAGGTCCCGGGCCTCACGGTGACGCGGCCGACCCTGGAGGACATCTACCTGCGGATGATCGGACACTGATGACGACCACGACGAAGCCGGCGACACCGGTCGCCGCCGCGCCGGTCCGGCGGATCGGGCCGGGCGCCCTCGCCCTGCGCCAGGGACGCCTGGAGATCACCCAGTTCCTGCGCAGCCGGGAGTCCGTCGTCTTCACGATGGGCTTCCCGGTCATCATGATCCTGATCTTCGCGGCGATCTTCAACGACGAGATCGCCCCCGGGGTCAGCTACACGCAGTACTTCATCACCGGCATGATCGCGACCGGCCTCATGACGGTCAGTTTTCAGAACCTCGGCATCTGGATCCCGATCGAACGGGACCGGGGGGTGCTCAAGCGGTACCGGGGCACGCCGATGCCGAAGTGGGTCTGGTTCGCCGGCAAGGTCCTCATGGTGGTGGCGATCGGCATCGCGGAGACCGCCGTGCTGCTGGCCGTGTCGGTCGCGCTGTTCGACCTCGACCTGCCGGCCACGGCGGCCACGTGGCTGACGTTCGGCTGGGTGTCGGTGCTCGGCGTCACCGCCTGCACCCTGTGCGGCATCGCCATCTCGTCGCTGGCCCGTACGGCCCGCAGCGGCTCGGCGGTGGTCACCCCGGTCGCCCTGGTCCTCCAGTTCATCTCCGGGGTCTTCTTCGTCTTCACCGAGCTGCCGAGCTGGATGCAGCAGGTCGCGGCCCTGTTCCCGCTCAAGTGGATGTGCCAGGGCCTGCGCTCGGTGTTCCTGCCCGAGTCGTTCGGCGGACGGGAGCCGGGCGGGTCGTTCGAGCTGGACCGGGTCGCCCTGGTTCTGGCAGCGTGGTGCGTCATCGGCCTGGTGCTCTGCCTGACCACCTTCCGCTGGACCACCAAGCGCGACGGCTGAGGTGCAAGGAACGCGGTGTGGGGCTGGTCGATGGGGGGCTTCGGGGCGCTGCTGCTCGCCGAGACCTACCCGGGGTGGCTGCGCGCGGTGGTCGCCTTCTCCCCCGCCGTACGCCCCGGCGACGTGGTGTTCGCCGGCGCGGAGCAGCTGCGCGGCACTCCCGTCGGCCTGTGGTGCGGCCGGCAGGACAGCTTCCTCGGCGACGTCCGCGCCCTGGCCGAGGCGCTGCCCGAGCCTCCGGTCCGCGCGGAATGGGCCGACGGCCGGCACAACTTCGCCTACTGGGGCACCGTCATCCCGGACGCGTTCGCCCTGCTCGGTGCCGCGCTGACCGCACCCCGGGAAGCGTGACGCCCCCGACCGGCGGCCGGGGGCGTCAAGAGGGGGCCCTTCCTTACACGCTCAGTAGCTGTAGAAGCCCTTGCCGGTCTTGCGGCCGAGGTCACCGGCGGTGACCATGCGCTGGAGCAGCTCCGGCGGGAAGAACTTCTCGTCCGCCGTGTCGGTGTAGATGTTCTTCGAGGCGTGCAGCAGCACGTCCACGCCGGTCAGGTCGGTGGTGGCCAGCGGGCCCATGGCGTGGCCGAAGCCCAGCCGGCACGCGGTGTCCAGGTCCTCGGCGGAGACGACGCCGGACTCGACGAGCTTGACCGCCTCCACGACGAGGGCGGCGATCAGCCGGGTGGTGACGAAGCCGGCGATGTCCCGGTTGACCACCACGACGGTCTTGCCGATCTCCTCGGCGAACGCCTTGGCGGTCGCCAGGGTCTCGTCGCTGGTCTTGTAGCCCCGGACCAGCTCGCAGAGCTTCATCATGGGCACCGGGGAGAAGAAGTGGGTGCCGACGACCGCCTCGGGGCGCTCGGTGACCGCCGCGATCTGGGTCACCGGGATGGCCGAGGTGTTGGTGGCGAGCACCGCGTCCGCCTTGCAGATCTTGTCGAGCGCGCGGAACACCTCGTGCTTGATCTCCAGCCGTTCGAAGACCGCCTCGACCACGACGTCGGCGTCGGCGGCCGCCTCCAGGTCGGTGGTCGTCGTGATCCGGCCCAGGGTCGCCTCGACCTCGGACGCGTCGATCCTGCCCTTCTCCGCGAACTTCTCCAGCGACTTCCGGATGCCGGCCAGGCCGCGCCCGGTGGCCGCGTCGTCCAGGTCCCGCAGCGTCACCTGCCAGCCCGCCTGCGCCGCCACCTGGGCGATACCCGAGCCCATGAGCCCGGCCCCGACGACCGCGAGTCGACCCGCCATCTGCTTCTCCCTCGCCTGTAAGAGTGTCTGTCAGCACCCTAGTCGGCGAGACTGAACGACTGCTAAGGCCCCGACGCCGCGCTGGTGGGAGGCCCGGGTCAGATGGACAGGTCGGGATCCTCCGGGCCGGTGCCGCGCTCGACCTGCACACCGAGCGCCCGCAGGTCCGCCACGAAGTCCGGGTAGCCCCGGTCCACGTGGTGCACGTGGGACACCTCGGTGACCCCGTCGGCGCAGAGCCCGGCGATGATCAGCCCGGCGCCGGCGCGGATGTCCGTGGCGCGTACCGGGGCGCCGGAGAGGCGGTCCCGTCCCCGGACGACGGCGTGGTGTCCGTCGGTCTTGATGTCCGCGCCGAGGCGCATCATCTCGTTGGCGAACATGAAGCGGCCGTCGAAGATGTTCTCGGTGATCAGCGACGCGCCGTCGCTGACGGCGGCCAGCCCGATCGCCATCGGTAGCAGGTCGGTGGCGAAGCCCGGGTACGGCAGCGTGACCACGTCCACCGCCCTCGGCCGGCCCTCCATCCGGATCCGGAACGCGTCCGCCCGGGTCTCCACGAGCCCGCCGGCGGACACCAGCTTGTCCAGGGCGATCTCCAGGAACGCCGGGTCCAACCCGGTCACGGTGACGTCGCCGCGGGTCATGGCAGCGCCGAAGGCCCAGGTGCCGGCGACGATCCGGTCCCCCACCGTGGCATGGCGCACGGGTCGCAGGGTGGGCACCCCGACGATGGTCAGCGTGGAGGTGCCGGCCCCGTCGATGAGCGCGCCCATCTGGTTGAGCATCGTGCAGATGTCGACGATCTCCGGCTCCCGCGCCGCGTTGTCGATCACGGTGGTGCCGTTGGCGAGGACGGCGGCCATCACCAGGTTCTCGGTCGCGCCCACGCTGGGGAAGTCGAGCACGATCTCGGCGCCGTGCAGGCCGTTCGGCGCCTCGGCGATCACGAAGCCGTGCTCACCGGAGATGTCGGCACCCATCCGGGTCAGACCGGAGATGTGCATGTCCAGTCCCCGGGAACCGATCGCGTCGCCGCCGGGGTGCGCCACCCGCACGTACCCGCGCCGGGCCAGCAGCGGCCCGAGCACGCAGATCGAGGCGCGCAGGCGGCGTACGAGGTCGTAGTCGGCCTCGGCGCCGGGCTCGTCGGGCACGTCGATGGTGACCGACCGGGAGCGGGCCACCCCGCCGTGCGCGACCATCGGGTCGACCGGGTCGTCCGCGTCGAACCGTACGCCACAGCCGAGGCGGCGCAGCACCTCGCCCATGATCGCGATGTCGGTGATCCGCGGCACGTTGGTGATCACGCTGCGGCCCGGGGCGAGCAGTGCGACGGCCATCAGTTTCAAGGCCGAGTTCTTCGCCCCGACGACGTGCACGCTGCCGGCCAGCCGGGCGTCTCCGCGTACCCGGATGACGTCGACGTCGTTGACCGCCGGGGCGCCCGCGTCACCGCGCCCCAGCCGGGGAGGCCAGGCGGCGGCCGCATCCGGCCGCTCGGGGATCGTCAGTTCCGGTATCCGTAGGCTGTGCGTCATGGCCGTCCACCTCACGCGCATCTACACCAAGGCCGGCGACGCCGGCATGACCAGGCTGAGCAACAACGAACAGGTGCCGAAGACCGATCCGCGGATCGCCGCGTACGCGGACGTCGACGAGTGCAACGCCGCGATCGGTGTCGCGCTCGCCCTCGGCCAGCTCGACGACGATCTGCGGGCCGTGCTCGGGTCGATCCAGAACGACATGTTCGACGTGGGCGCCGACCTGGCCACCCCGGTCGAGCCGGACCCGAAGTACCCGCCGCTGCGGGTCACCGAGGAGTACGTGGAGCGCCTCGAGGGCTGGTGCGACGAGTACAACGCACGCCTGAGCAAGCTCGACTCCTTCATCCTCCCCGGCGGCACCGCGGGCGCGGCGCTGCTGCACGTGGCGCGGACTGTCGCCCGGCGCGCCGAGCGTGCGGCGTGGGCCCTGGTCGCGCACGACCCTGATCGGACCAGCTCTCTCCCGGCAAAGTATCTCAACCGGCTTTCCGATCTGCTCTTTATCCTGTCAAGAACGGCAAATCCGGACGGAGATGTGCTATGGGTGCCGGGCGGTAAGCGCTGACCATCGGCGGGCTGCACCACGTCGAGGTCTGGGTACCCGACCTCGACGTGGCCAGCCGTAGCTGGGGGTGGCTCCTCGGCGAGCTGGGCTGGGTGCCGTACCAGGAGTGGCCGGCCGGCCGCTCCTGGCGGCTCGGCCCGACGTACCTGGTCATGGAGGAATCCCCGGCGCTGTCCGGGCGGGTGCACGACCGGCTCGCCCCGGGCCTCAACCACCTGGCCTTCCACGCGGGTTCACCCACCGCCGTGGACCGGCTGGTGGAGGCCGCGCCCGCGCACGGCTGGTCGCTGCTCTTCCCGGACCGGCATCCGCACGCCGGGGGCCCCGGGACGTACGCCGCCTACCTCACCGACAACCAGGGGTACGAGGTCGAGCTGGTCGCCGCACCGGATCGGTGACCGGATCGGGGCGGGTCAGGCGGCGGGCCAGTCCTGGGAGGCCAGACGCGGCGAGACCGCCCCCGGAGGGGCGGCCTCGAGCCAGGAGAGGAACCCGGTGACGGTGGATCGGGCCATCGCGATCTCCACCGGGGCGTGGTGGCTGGTACAGCGCAGGATCACCCAGTCGGCGGGCATGGAGAAACGCTCCTGCCCCTCGGGGAGCCGTCGCCGCTCCACCGCCAACCCCTTGCGGGAGAGCACCTGGCGGGGACGCAGGGCGAAGCTGAACATCCGGTACCAGCGGAGTTCGTCACCGACGAAACGGCCGAAGCCGGGAGCCCAGCCTCGGCCGTCGAGCATCGTGGAGGTCCGGACGCTGAGCCGGATGATGCCTCCGCTGCGGGTGACCAGCGCCCGCCGCACGAAGAGGATCAGGATCGCGCCGAGGATCACGGCGACGCCGATCGCGATCCCTTCGACGATCTCCATCGGCGGGTCGGCTCAGCGACTCTGCGCGGCGGAGACCGGGGTGGCGCTCTCGGCCAGCACGGTGACGCCCTCGGAACTCACCGAGAGGAAGCCACCGGCGACCTCGTAGGAAACCTGCTCGCCACCGGGGAGCTTGATCCGGACCTGACCGGGCTCGGCGAGTTGGCCGAGCAGGGGCGCGTGCCCCGGCAGCACACCCAGCTCACCCTCGGTCGTCCGGGCGACGACCATCTCGGCCTCGCCGGACCAGACCTTCTCCTCGACGGCTACGAGCTCGACGTGAAGCTGCTGTGCCACGCTGTCTCCTTGCTGCGGCGGCGGATTGTCGAAAGTCTAGTCCCGCCGCCGGAGCGCCCGAAACGCGGGTGGCGAGAGCTTCGCCACGCCTACTTGGTCTTGTTCTGGAATTCCGGGTGCTCGAGGAGGAACGCGTCGAGCTGGCCGTTCTTCAGCGCGGCGAAGAAGTCGTCCACCTCGGGCGCGAACTTCTCGCCCTTGTAGTTGCCGCCCTCGATGACTGAGCCGCCAGGCAGCTTCATCATCTGGATCGAGTCCGGCCGGATCCCCTTCAGGGCCAGGCCGAAGTCGACCACGCTGTGCCCGCGTCCGCTGAAGATCAGCGACTGGCCGGCGGCGCGCAGGACCTTGTCCAGCTTGATCGGGTTGGTGACGACGTCCGCGCTGAAGGCCTGACTCACCATCGCCTTGACGAACTGCTGCTGGTGGCGCTGGCGACCGTAGTCGCCGTCCGGCACGCCGTTCTTCGGGTAGCGTTGCCGGACGTAGTCCAGCGCCTGCCAGCCCTTGAGGTGCTGGGTGCCCTTCTGGTAGACGGCCTGCGGCCCGAGGTAGCCCCCGCCGCCCGGCCGCTCCTTCCGGTGGGTGCCGTCCGGCTCGCGGTGCTCCGAGCGCACCTCGCGCTCGATGTTCATCGTCACGCCGCCCATCGCGTCGACGATCTTGATGAAGCCGCTGAAGTTGATGATCGCACCCGCGTCGAACCGCGGGATCCCGGTGACCTGCTGCACCGTGCTGGCCAACAACTCGAAGCCCTGCGCGGCGTCCGGGTTCTGCCCGGCCTTGCGGCTGCCGTACGACATCGCCGCGTTGAGCTTGTCCTGGCCGCCGTTGAAGTCGGCCTTGCCGAACTGCGGGATCTGCACGTAGAGGTCACGCGGCAGGGAGAACAGGTACGCCCGGTCCAGCCCGGCGGGCACGTGCAGCACCATGACCGAGTCGGCCAGCGGCGGGGTCTCCGGCTTGCGGGGGTCGATGCCGACCAGCAGGATGTTGAGCGGGCCCTTGATGTCGCTCTTGCGCTCCTTGGCCCCGGCCGCCTGGTCGCCGAAGAGGTCGGCCTTGCCCACGGCGCCCTCGTAGCGCGCCATGAGCACCTCGGCGCCGACCAGGACCGCGCCACTGAGCACCATCAGGACCGTGCCGAAGACCGTGCAGATCCGGGCCCACCTCGGCACACCAGACCATATGGACGACTTCCCGCCGTCCTTGCCGGCCTTAACCACGAGCATCTCCGTTCGTCACGCCCACGAAGAGGAGACGGGCGCACGCAGCCGAATGGTTGCATTGCAGGATCCAGCGCTCGGGGGAACGCGGGATAGACGGTACCTCGCGTCCCGCATGATCGCCGACCGCGGAACCGGGCATCGGAGAGCATAGGTCCTGAAGATGAACAAAAGGCCGCCCCGGTGTTAACCGGGGCGGCCTTCGTGTCAGGGCCGGAGGATCAGCCCTCCGACATCAGTTCCTTCGCCTTGCGCTCGAGGTCCTCGAGACCGCCGCACATGAAGAACGCCTGCTCGGGGAAGTGGTCGTACTCGCCCTCGCTGATCTTCTTGAACGCCTCGATGGTCTCCTGGATCGAGACCGTCGAGCCCGGCACACCGGTGAACTGCTCGGCGGCGTAGGTGTTCTGCGACAGGAAGCGCTCGATCCGCCGGGCCCGGGCCACGGTGATCTTGTCTTCCTCCGAGAGCTCCTCGATGCCGAGGATGGCGATGATGTCCTGCAGGTCCTTGTAGCGCTGCAGGATCCGCTTCACCTCGGTGGCGACCTGGAAGTGCTCTTCGCCGACGAACTCCGGGGCGAGGATCCGGGACGAGGACGCCAGCGGGTCCACGGCCGGGTAGATGCCCTTGTCGGAGATCGACCGCTCCAGGTTGGTGGTCGCGTCGAGGTGGGCGAACGTGGTGGCCGGGGCGGGGTCGGTGTAGTCGTCCGCCGGCACGTAGATCGCCTGCATCGAGGTGATGGCCTGACCCCGGACGGAGGTGATCCGCTCCTGGAGCTCGCCCATCTCGTCGGCCAGGGTCGGCTGGTAACCCACCGCGCTCGGCATGCGGCCGAGCAGGGTGGAGACCTCGGAGCCGGCCTGGGTGAAGCGGAAGATGTTGTCGATGAAGAGCAGCACCTCCTGCTTCTTCACGTCGCGGAAGTACTCCGCCATCGTCAGCGCGGACAGCGCGACGCGCAGCCGGGTGCCCGGCGGCTCGTCCATCTGGCCGTAGACCAGCGCGGTCTTGTCGATGACGCCGGACTCGGTCATCTCGGCGATGAGGTCGTTGCCCTCACGGGTGCGCTCACCCACGCCGGCGAAGACCGAGGTACCACCGAAGTTCCGGGCCACACGGGTGATCATCTCCTGGATGAGCACCGTCTTGCCCACGCCGGCACCGCCGAACAGGCCGATCTTGCCGCCCTTGACGTACGGGGCCAGGAGGTCGATCACCTTGATGCCGGTCTCCAGCATCTCGGTCTTCGGCTCCAGGTCCGCGAAGGCCGGAGCCTTGCGGTGGATGCCCCAGTGGTCGTCCGGGTCGAGGGTCTCGCCCTCGGTCAGGTTGAGGCACTCGCCGATCGCGTTGAACACGTGGCCCTTGACCGTGTCACCCACCGGCACGCGGATCGGGCCGTTGGTGTCGCGCACCTCGGCGCCGCGCACCAGGCCGTCGGTCGGCTGCATCGAGATGGCGCGGACCAGGTTGTCGCCCAGGTGCTGGGCGACCTCCAGGGTCAGCGTCTTCTCACCGCCGGACAGGTTCACGTCCACCTTGAGGGCGTTGAACAGGGCCGGCATGGCGTCGCGCGGGAACTCGGCGTCGACGACCGGGCCGATGACCCGGACCACGCGACCCGTGGCCGTCTTGGTCTGTACTGGGGCAGTCATCACACTTCACTTCCCGACGCGGCAAGCGCGTTCGCGCCGCCGACGATCTCGCTGATCTCCTGGGTGATCCCGGCCTGACGTGCCGAGTTCATCTCGCGCGTGTACTTCTCGATCATCTCTTCGGCGTTGTCGGTGGCGCTCTTCATCGCCCGCCGCCGGGCCGCCGACTCACTCGCCGCCGACTCCAGCAACGCCGCGTAGATCCGCGTGTTGATGTACTTCGGCAGCAGCGCGTCGAGCAGCGCCTCCGCCTCCGGCTCGAACTCGTACGCCGGGAGCAGGCCCTCGGACCGCGGACGGTCCTCGACCTGCATCGGGCCGATGATCTTCGTGACCGGGTTCTGGGTCATCAGGCTGTGGAACTCGGTGTAGACGATGTGCAACTCGTCGACACCGAGCACGCCGTCCGCCCCGGCGGTGCCGTCCACGTCGTCCGCGCCGGCGGTGAACGCCTTGATCAGCGTCTCACCCACCTCACGGGCGTCGGAGAAGGCCGGCTGCTCCGAGAAGCCCGTCCAGCTCGCCGCGATCTGCCGGTTACGGAACCGGTAGAACGTCACGCCCTTGCGGCCGATCACGTAGAGCACCGGGTCCTTGCCGTCGGCCTTCAGCCGGGCGACCAACGACTCGGCGGTCCGGATCGCGTTGGAGCTGTAACCGCCGGCCAGACCGCGGTCGGCGGTGATCAGCAGGACGCCCGCCCGCTGCACCCGCTCGCGCGGGGTCAGTAGCGGGTGGTCGATCCGCGCGTTGGACGCCAGCGCGGTGAGCACGCCGGTGATGGCCTTGGCGTACGGCAGCGACGCCTCCACCCGGGCCTGGGCCTTGGCGATCCGGCTCGTCGCCACGAGCTCCATCGCCTTGGTGATCTTCTTCATCCCCTTCGCCGAGCGGATCCGCTGGCGAAGAACGCGAACCTGGGCTGCCATGGATCAGCTCTCGGCCGGGCGGTCGGTGGTGCCGTCGCGGAAGCGGGTCACCGTCTCGCGGTTCTCCTCGCCCTCGAGCGGCACGGCCGGGGCCTCGTTGATCCGACGCTCGTCCTCCTTGCCGAGGAAGAGCTGCTTGAACTCGCTGACGGCCGAGTCCAGCGAGCCGGCGATGTCGTCGCCCCACTTGCCGTCGGCGATCGACGCCAGGACACCCTCGTGCTTGTGCCGCAGGTACTGGAGGAACTCCGACTCGAAGCGGCGGACCTCGCCGACCGGGATGTCGTCCAGCTTGCCCTCGGTGCCGGCCCAGACCGAGACGACCTGCTCCTGCACCGGGTACGGCGCGTAGTTCGGCTGCTTGAGCAACTCGACCAGGCGGGCGCCGCGGGCCAGCTGGTTCTGCGAGGCCCGGTCCAGGTCGGAGGCGAAGGCGGCGAACGCCTCCAGCTCACGGAACTGGGCCAGGTTCAGCCGCAGCGAACCGGAGACCTTCTTCATCGGCTTGACCTGCGCGGCGCCACCGACCCGGGACACCGAGGTGCCGACGTTGATGGCCGGCCGGACGCCCTGGTTGAACAGGTCCGTCTCGAGGAAGATCTGGCCGTCGGTGATCGAGATGACGTTGGTCGGGATGAAGGCCGAGATGTCGTTGGCCTTCGTCTCGATGATCGGCAGACCGGTCATCGAGCCGCCACCGAGCTCGTCGGAAAGCTTCGCGCAGCGCTCCAGCAGGCGGGAGTGCAGGTAGAAGACGTCACCCGGGTACGCCTCACGGCCCGGCGGGCGACGCAGCAGCAGCGACACGGCACGGTACGCCTCGGCCTGCTTGCTCAGGTCGTCGAAGACGATCAGGACGTGCTTGCCGCCGTACATCCAGTGCTGCCCGATGGACGAGCCGGTGTAGGGGGCGAGGTACTTGAAGCCGGCCGGGTCGGACGCCGGGGAGGCCACGATGGTGGTGTACTCCATCGCGCCCGCCTCCTCCAGGATGCCCTTGATCGAGGCGATCGTGGAGGCCTTCTGACCGATGGCGACGTAGATGCAGCGGACCTGCTTCTTCGGGTCGCCGGAGCGCCAGTTGTCCCGCTGGTTGAGGATGGTGTCCAGCGCGACGGTGGTCTTGCCGGTCTTGCGGTCACCGATGATCAGCTGCCGCTGGCCCCGACCGATCGGGGTCATGGCGTCGATCGCCTTGATGCCGGTCTGCAGCGGCTCGTCGACGGACTGCCGGGACATCACGTTCGGCGCCTGGAGCTCCAGCTCCCGGAAGCCCTCGTTGGCGATGTCGCCGAGGCCGTCGATCGGCTGGGCGAGCGCGTTGACCACGCGGCCGAGGAAGGCGTCGCCGACCGGCACGGAGAGAACCCGCTCGGTGCGCTTGACGCGCTGCCCCTCCTCCAGCTTGGCGGAGTCACCGAGAACGACGACACCGATCTCCCGGACGTCGAGGTTCAGCGCCACGCCGAGCGTGCCGTCCTCGAACTCCAGGAGCTCGTTGGTCATGGTCGAGGGAAGACCCTCGACGTGGGCGATGCCGTCGCCGGTGTCGGAGACGGTGCCGACCTCCTCGCGGGAGACGTCGGCCGAGTAGGAGGAGACGTAGCGCTCCAGGGCGCCGCGGATCTCCTCCGTCGAGATGGTCAGCTCGGCCATCCTCTGCTTCCTTAAGTATCAGGGGCCCGGGATACCTAGTACCGACCGGTCCGAATGGCGTCGATCAAAGGGCTGCGAGGACGCTGGTCAGCGCTTCGCGAGCGCGTTACGGGTCTCGTTGAGGCGGCGCAGGACGGTGCCGTCGTACAGGTCGGAACCGACCCGCACGCTCACCCCACCGAGCACCTCGGGGTCGACCGTCTGCCTGACGGAAACCTCTCGACCGTACATCGCGGAGAGGCGGGCACCGAGGCGTCGCTCCTCGGAGTCACTCAGCGGGGCGGCCACGGTCACGTACGCGACCTGACGGTCCCGCCGGTCGGCGGCCAGCTCGACCAGCCGGGTGAGCGCCCCGGCGAACCGGCGGCCCCCGAATCCGGCGAGCGCAACCCCGACGAGGTAGCCGGTGACCGGCCGAGCCTTGCCGGCGAGCAGCTGGTCGGCCAGGGCCGCCCGGCGCTCGGCCGGCACCGTCGTGTCGGACAGCGCGTTGGCCAGCTCCGGCGAACCGGCGACGACCTGGCCGAAGCGGAACAGCTCGTCCTCGACCTCGCCCAGCTCACCGGCGGAGTCGGCGCTCGCCAGGAGCGCCTCGATGCCCAGTCGCTCGGCACCGTCGAGCAGCTCCGACGGAGCCGACCAGCGGCCGGAGACCAGCGAGGCGAGCAGGTCCAGCGCCTCGGCGCTGATCTTGCCCCGCAGCATCTCGCCGAGCAGACCGGAACGGTCCGCGCCGCTTCGGGCGGGGTCGGAGAGCGCGCGGCGCAGCCGCGTCTCACGCCGCAGCAGCGCGGCGACGGAGAGGATGTCGTCGGCGGTGGAGGCCACCGCCGACGGCTCCGCGCCGCGGACGTACGCGTCGAGGCGCTCGGCCGCGACCTTGTACGACTCCCGGCTGGCGGCCTGCATCAGCGGGCCCCCGTGCTCTCGAGGTTGCTCAGGAACCGGTCGACGGTGCCCTTGCGACGCGCCTCGTCGGCGAGCGACTCACCGACGATCTTGCTGGCCAGGTCCACCGCGATCGTGCCGACCTCGGTGCGCAGCTCGCGCACGATGGTGGCCCGCTCGGCGGCGAGTTGCTCCTTGCCGGCCGCGATGATCCGGTCGGACTCCTCCCGCGCCTTGGCGAGGACGTCCTGCCGGATGCCCTCGGCGTCGGCCCGGGCGTCGTCCCGGATCTTGGCGGCGTCGGTACGCGCCTCGGCGAGCTGCGCCCGATACTGCTCGAGGAGCTGGTTCGCCTCGGCCTGGGCGGCCTCGGCACGCTTGATGCCACCCTCGATCGCGTCGACCCGCGCCTGGAACGTCTGCTCCATCCGGGGGAACACGAACTTCATCAGCACGAAGCAGAGGACAGCGAAGGCGATGGAGCCGACCACGATCTCCTGCCAGATCGGCAGGATCGGGTTGTGGGTCGACTCACCACCCTCGGCGGCGAGCAGGAACATGGGAAACCTCCCGGTCGAGGGGGTCGGCTCAGCCGAAGACGAAACCGAAGGCGATGCCCAGCAGCGCGAGCGCCTCGATGACGGCGAAGCCGATCCAGACGTACGGCAGGGTCATCCGGGACGACTCCGGCTGGCGGGCCGTCGACTGGATGTAGGCGGCGAAGACCAGGCCGACGCCGATACCCGGGCCGATGGCGGCAAGGCCGTAGCCGATGGCGGCGGTGCTGCCCTCTACCGCGGCGAGAACGTCCATTGGTTGGTTCCTCCTGGTTATCACGCGTGACGGTCACGCGGGACGACAACGGTTGGTGCGAGGTGGACCAGTGCTCGCTCCCGAGCACCTGCCCGGTGGATCAGTGTTCGTCGGCGAGCGCGCCCTGGACGTAGCTCGCGGTCAGGACCGTGAACACGTAGGCCTGGAGGACGATCACCAGGAACTCGAGGAAGGTCAGCGCGATGGTCATCAGCCAGGAGAGCAGCGAGACCGGCGCGAGCCACGGGGTGGCGTTCAGCATCGCGAAGCCGCCGAGCGTGAACACCAGCAGGAGCATGTGCCCGGCGAACATGTTGGCGAAGAGACGGACGGCCAGCGAGAACGGCCGGACGAGGAAGGTCGAGAAGAACTCGATCGGGATCAGCAGCGGCAGGATGTACCAGGGCGCCGGCGGGATGAGCGAGTTCTTGACGAACTTGCCGAAGCCGTGGTGCCGGATGCCGACCCAGATGAACATCACGTAGCTGATCACCGCGAGCACGGCCGGGAAGGCGATGTGCGAGTTCGGCGAGATCTGCAGGAACGGCGTGATGGCGAAGAAGTTGGTCAGCACGATGAAGCTGAACAGCGCGGTGAAGTACGGCGCGAACCGCACACCCTGGTGCCCGAGCATGTCGACCGCGATGTTGTTGCGGACGAAGCCGTACAGGGACTCGGCGATCCACTGCTTCTTCGTGGGGACCAGCTGCGGGTTCCGGTACGTCGCCAGGAAGAAGATGATCAGCAGACCGACGGCCAGCCAGACCATCGCCGTGATCTTCGTGAACCAGTACGAGTTCTCCGCACCCCAGGGCAGGATGCTGGGCAGGTAGAAGTCCTCCACGCTGGGTGGGAATGCCGCCTGGCCCGCTGCCAGGACGTTCGCCTGTCCGAACACCGCGTCCCTTCCTATGTAGGCGTGCCGAGCTTGCGGATGACCAGGATGACGCCCCCGGCCATGCCGAGCACGATCCCGATCCCGGTGGCCACGCCGCCGAGGTCGAGCCACTGGTCGACCAGCCAGCCGATGACACCCCACACGAGCATGCCCGCGATCAGGTAACTGAGCGCGGTCCAACCCTGGCCGGCGCCGGGCGGAATGTCGTCCGGGCCGCCGGTGGGTCGGGGGTTCTGGTCACCAGCCATGACGGGGCGAACGATATCAGTCGGGAAGACGAGGCTGTGCCTCACCCCCCGCACAACCGTGGTTGTGTGGGCCTCTGCGGGCAGCGTCGTCTGTGGGCACGCTACTCCCCTTCCGCCAGCCAGAAAATGACCGTTGCCCGACACATTTCCGCGCCGTCCACTCTGTGGACGGCGACCGTTCAGCGGAGCCGGCGGGCGTGCACGGTGGTCAACCACCAGATGTGGACGCCGGTCCAGACCACCACGCCGGCGGCGATGCCGAGGCAGAGCGGCACCAGGCCCGCCCAACCGGTCGACGCCACGCCCACCATCACGACGCCGAGGAGGGTGAACTTGGCCGCGTACAGGCCGAGGCCGAACGGCAGCACCAGCTGCGGGTTGACGCTGTCGGCCCAGGCCAGCACCAGGGTGGTCACCGTGTAGCTGGCGACGGTGATCCCGACGCCGAGCGCCGCGCCGAGCGCCGCGTCGGCCCCGCCGACCAGGGCGCCCACCAGCGCCGAGACGGCCGCCAGCCCACCGGTGGCCGCGAGCAGGACCGGCAGGTGCCGGAGCCGCCAGCGCCGGTCGTCCCTTGCCCGCCCAGTCGCCCTCGTTGAGAGTCGCCACGATGTTCTTGCGGGCGTCCGGCTTGGCCAGCGGCGCGACCGCGTCCTCCAGGTCGAGGA
>NZ_JBFAMU010000068.1:0-17268 GCF_040656655.1 Micromonospora sp. NPDC049799 | reverse complement strand
CGGCCCGTACGCCCTGCCGGCAACCGCCACGGTCGCGTCCGCCGGGGCGCACACGTCGTACGCCGCGCCCTCCGGTCTCGTCGTACGGCCCGCCGCGGCGGTACCGAATACCGCCACTCCCCTCGCCCAGCCCGCGCAGGCGGCGCAGTCCGCCCAGCCCGGTCTGCCGAAGACCGCCGCGCCGGTCTATCGGGTGGCGAAGGGCGACCACCTCGGCGCGGTCGCCGAGCGCTACCTGGACAGGTTCGGCGACTACCGGGACCTGGCCGAGTTGAACCGGCTCGCCGACCCGGACCGGATCCACCCGGGGCAGCTGCTCCGGCTGCCCGCCGAGGCTCACGATCAGGGTGCCCGCTCGCACGCCAACGGTCGCCTGGTGTCCCGGTCCGGCGGACCCGTCGCCGAACGGCCGGCGAAGCCCGTACCGGTCCGGCCCGCGCCGTCCGCCGGGCCGGACGCGCCGCAGCAGGTGTCGCCCGCGCCGCCGGCGGCCGAGCTGCCGGACACTCCGGACAGGTCCACCGGCCGGGACACCGAGCATGACGGTCCGGTGATGACGGTCGGCGCGGCCCGGCCCGGCGACCCCGACCGGGTGAACCGACCCCTCGCGATCTCGGCGGTCCTCGCCGTGTCGAGCATCGTCGGCGCGCAGATCGGTGCGGTGCTGGGCCTTCGTCGTCGGCCGGCAACGGTCCGGTTCGACGCGACGGGAACCTCCTCCCGCGACATCCCGGTCGGCCGCCACCGACGCAGCTGAACCAAACCCCGCGCGAGCCCACCCCCGCCCGCCCGCCCCGCCCCGCCCCCGCGATCTTGCACTTTGGGTCTGCGGTATGGGGTGGAAAGTACCTTTCGCCCCGGCAGAAAGTGCAAGATCGCGGGGGTGGCCGGGGCGGGGCGGCTGGGGGGCGACGGTCAGGGGATGCGGGTCTCCAGCACGCCGTCCACGATGCGGGTCGGCAGGATCTGCTGGTCGTTCGCGGACGGTCCGTGGACGACCTCGCCGCCGTTGAGCCGGAACGCGCTGCCGTGCCACGGGCACACCACACAGTCGTGCCCGTCGATCCGCTGGACCTCGCCCTCACCGAGCGGACCACTCTGGTGCGGGCAGCGTTCCAGCATGACGGTCACCTCGTCGCCGTGCCGGTAGAGGATCACCGACACGTCGTCGATCTCGCGGGTGACCAGCTTCCGCTCCGGCAGCGCGGTCATGTCGGCCACCGGGTGCCAGCCGGCGCTCATCCGGTGCAGCTCGGAGATGCTCTGGTTGACCTGCGCGCCCTGCTTGTACGCCAGATGCCCGCCGATGTACGCGCCGGTGCTGGCCGCGGTGAGCCCGAGCCAGCCCAGCGTCCGGCCGAGGGCGTGCCGCCCGCTCAGTCGCGCGGCCACCGAACCGGCGTAGAACGCCAGGCCGACGGTGTTCGAGGCGGCGTGCACGAGCCCGATGCGGCGCTGGTCGCGGGCGAGCGCGGCCCAGTCGTTGAGGCCGGCGACGGCCGCCGGCAGGGCGCTGACCGTGCCCAGCGCGCAGAGGGTGGTGGCCGCCCGGCGTTGTCCCGGCATGAGGTCCAGCACCGCCGTGCTGATCCACGCGCCGACGGGGACCTGCACCATCGCCGGATGCAGCGGATGCCCCAGCCAGACACCGTGCAGCAGGTCACGCACCCGCTGCGGGCGGAGGGTGGCCTGGACGGCCCGCTGCAGCCGGTCGCCGACCCGGTCCAGCGCGGAGGCCTGCTCGATCTTCGTCATGAGTGCTCGCACGAGTACCGACTTCCCGGTACGAGCAGGAGCAAACCGGCCTCGGGGGACGGGTACCACCATCGGGTGATCGCCGACCCCTACCGCGTCTCCTCCGCCGCCCGCCATCCGTCGTGGTGGACCGCCTCGGCCAGCGGGCGGTCGCGTCGCCACCCGTGCCGGACCAGGTCGGGAACGGCTTCGAGATGGGTGACCGGGCCGAGGCAGAGCCAGGCGACCGGGCGTACGCCGTCGGGGATGCCGAGCAGGTCGGCCAGCCACGGTTCCCGGTAGAACGACACCCAGCCGACGCCGAGGCCCTCGGCGGTGGCGGCCAGCCAGAGGTTCTGGACGGCCAGGCAGGCCGAGTAGAGCCCGGTGTCGGCGATGGCGTGCCGGCCGAGCACGGCGGGGCCGCCCCGCGCCGGGTCGTACGTGACGACCACCGACAGGGTCGACTCCAGCACTCCGTCGATCTTGATGCGGCTGAACCGCTCGGCGGCCGCACCGTCGAGGGTGGCGGCGAAGGTCGCCCGCTCGGTGTGGACGTGCTCGTGGAAACGGCGGCGCAGGTCCGGGTCGCGGACCACGACGAAGTCCCACGGCTGGGAGTGGCCGACGCTCGGGGCGGCGTGCGCGGCGGCCAGCACCCGGTGCAGGGTGTCGTCGGGCACCGGCGCTCCGGTGAACTGGCCGCGTACGTCCCGACGGCGGTGGATGGCGTCGTACAGATCCATGGCAGGCTCCCGCCGCGCTCGGCCCACGCTTCTCCCCGCTCGCGCGGGGCACTCACATGATCGTTCCGCCGCCGATGCTAGCCACCGCGGCGGAACGGGAGACGGGGGACCTGGCGTGCCGGGGCCGCCGCGGGCATGCTGTCCCGATGGGCGTACGCGTCGAACGCGCCGCAGGCGTGACCACGGTGATCCTGGACCGGCCGGCGGCGCGCAACGCGGTCGACGGGCCGACCGCCCGGGCGCTCGCCGACGCGTTCCGCGCGTTCGAGGCCGACCCGGACGCGGCGGTCGCGGTGCTGTGGGGCGCCGGGGGCACGTTCTGCGCCGGTGCCGACCTGAAGGCGATCGGGACCCCGAGCGGCAACCGCGTCGAGCCGGACGGGGACGGTCCGATGGGCCCGACCCGAATGGTGCTGTCCAAGCCGGTGATCGCGGCGATCTCTGGCTACGCGGTGGCCGGCGGGCTGGAGCTGGCGCTCTGGTGCGACCTGCGGGTCGCCGAGTCCGACGCGGTGCTCGGGGTCTTCTGCCGGCGCTGGGGCGTGCCGCTGATCGACGGGGGCACCGTCCGGCTGCCCCGACTGGTCGGCGAGAGCCGCGCCATGGACCTGATCCTCACCGGCCGGGCCGTGCCGGCCGCCGAGGCGTACGACATGGGTTTGGTGAACCGGCTGGTCGCGCCGGGTGAGGCGCGGGCGGCGGCCGAGCGGCTCGCGGCCGAGATCTCCGGGCATCCGCAGACGTGCCTGCGCAACGACCGGTCGGCGGTCCTCGCCGGCGCCGGGTTGCCCGAGGCGGAGGCGCTCGGCACCGAACTGGCGTACGGGATGGGGTCGCTGGCCACCGACGCGGCCGCCGGGGCCGCCCGGTTCGTCGCCGGAGCCGGCCGGCACGGCGCGCCGCCCACGGTCAGCTGAGGTCGCGGATGGCGTCGCCGATGGCCCGGTGGAACGTCGGGTACGCGTAGATCATGTGCCGGAGCTGGGCCAGCGGCACGGCCGCGTGCACCGCCACCACCAGCCCGGACAGCACCTCGCCGCCGGCCGGGCCGACCGACGTGGCGCCGATGAGGACGCCCTGGTCGGCGTCCGCGACCACCTTGATGAACCCCTCGGACCGGTGGATCCAGCCCCGCGTCGACGACGACAGCTCGGTGAAGCCGACCTGCACGTTGATGCCACGCTCACGGGCCTGGTGCTCGGTCAGCCCGACCGCGCCGACCTCGGGGTCGGTGAAGGTGACCCGGGGCAACGCCCGGTAGTCCGCGCGGGGCACGGTGCCGGCGGACCCGCTGGAGCCGCTCGCGCCGAGCGCGCTGGTCGCGCCCATCGCGCCGCCCACGACGCTGGCGGTGCCGCTCGCGTCGGGGCCGCCGTCGGCGTGCCGGACGTGGTCGAGGACGTCGGCGACGACGATCGCCGCCTGGTACATCGCGATGTGGGTGAAGGCTCCCTCGCCGGTGAGGTCGCCGACCGCCCAGATCCCGTCGGAGACGTGCAACCGGTCGTCCACCGACAGGTAGCGCTGCTTCGCGTCGACGCCCACCGTGTCCAGGCCCAGCTCCTCCAGGTGGGCCCGGCGGCCCGTGACCACCAGCAGCCGCTCGGCGGTGAAATCGGTCCCGCCGCCCCCGTGCAGGGTGAAGTTCTGCCCGTCGTGGCTGACCCGCTCGGCCTTCACCCCGGTGTGGATCTCCACCCCGTCGGCGCGCAGCGCGGCGGCGGCCACCTCGGACGCCTCCGGCTCCTCCACCGCGAGGACACGGTCCAGCGCCTCCACCACGGTGACCCGCACCCCGAACCGGGCGAAGACCTGGGCCAGCTCCAGCCCGATCGCGCCGCCGCCCAGCACCAGCAGCGACCCCGGCAGCTCCTCGACCTCGATCGCCTGGTGGTTGGTCCAGTAGGGAGTGTCGGCCAGCCCGTCGACCGGCGGCACCGACGGTCGGGTGCCGGTGCCCAGCACGATCGCGTGCCTAGCCTGGAAGACGTGCTCGCCGACCCGGACCCGGCCGGGCCCGTCCAGCCGGCCCCCGCCCCGCACGAACCGGCCGCCGCGCCCGGTGAACCGCTCCACCGCCGCCCGGTCGTTCCAGGTGTCGGTCGCCTCCTCGCGGATCCGCTTCGCCACCGGCGCCCAGTCCGGACGGACCTGCGCCGTCCCGGCCAGGCCGTCGATCCGGCGGGCCTCGGCGATCGCGTTGGCCGCCCTGATCATCATCTTGCTCGGGATGCAGCCCCAGTACGGGCACTCGCCGCCGACCAGATCGCGCTCGATCCCGACGACGGTCAGCCCGGCCTCGGCGAGCCGCCCGGCCACCTCCTCGCCGCCGACGCCCAACCCGACAACGACCACGTCCACGATCTCCGGCTCCGCCATGCGGCCAGCATTCCCCAGCAGCGCTCCCGCGTGCCAGCGGACCACGCGACAATTCCCCGGTCGGTAAGGACGGCGACGCCTACGGTGGCCGCATGCCCGTACGCTTCGACGCCGTCCACGACTGCTTCCACGACCTTCTCGCCTCCGGACGCGAAACCGGCGCGGCCCTGGCGATCGACGTCGACGGCGAGCCCGCCGTCCGCCTCACCGGAGGTGCGAGGAAGGGCACCGATCCGTGGCGGGCGGACACCCTCGTGGCCGTCTACTCGGTCGGCAAGCCGGTGGTCGCGCTCTGCCTGCTGACCCTCGTCGACCGGGGGCGGGTCGACCTGGACGAGCAGGTCGCCGCGTACTGGCCGGGCTTCCGCACCCCCGCCACCGTCCGCCAGGTGCTCACCCACACCGCCGGGCTGCCCGCCTTCCCGGTGCCGCGACCGCCCGAGGCCGTCGCCGACTGGGACCTGCTCTGCGCCGACCTCGCCGCCGCCGACCCCGAGTGGGAGCCGGGCTCCGTCGCGGCCGAGCACGCCTGGACGTACGGGCACCTGGTGGGCGAACTGGTCCGGCGGGTCGACGGCCGGCCGGTCGGACGTTTCCTGGCGGAGGAGATCGCCGGTCCGTGGCGGCTCGACCTCGGCTACGGGCTGGGCGAGGCGGATCAGCTCCGCTGCGCCGACCTGCGGTACGGCGACCCGGAGTGGCCCCGCCTGGTGGCCGGCGCGCCCGGCTCGCTCCGGTTCCGCGCCGTGGACAACCCGGCCGGCGGGCGGGACCTGTCGGTGCTGAACAGTCCGTTGTGGCGGGGCACCGAGGTGCCCGCGGTCAACCTGCACGCCACCGCCGACGCCGTGGCCCGCCTCTACACCGGCCTGCTCGCGGGCGGCACGCTCGACGGCGTACGCCTGTTCGGTGCCGACCTGGTGACCGAGGCGACCCGGGTCCAGTACGACGGCGACGACCTGCTGCTGGACCGGCGTACCCGGTGGACGCTGGGCATGCAGTGGGAGCCGGACGGCAGCTGGGGCATGGGCGGCCTCGGGGGCAGCTCGGCCTGGGCGGACCCGGAATGCGGCTACACCTTCGCCTACACCACCGCCCACCTGGCGGACCACGACCGGGTGGACGAGCTGGTCGAGGCACTGCACTCGTGCCTCTGAGCTGTCAAGAGGGGGCCCCTCCTCTACCCGAGGCGTTAAGCGGGGGCCCTTCCTTACACCTCAGCGGAGCCAGACGGGATCGCTGTCGGGGGCAGCCAGTGGGGGCGGGTAGTCGAGGGTGCGGCGGAGCTGGTCGGGCAGCCGCCAGGGCTGGTGGACCGCCTTGCCCTCGACACCGGCCAGCTCGGGCACCCACCGCCGGACGTACGCGCCGTCGGGGTCGTACCGCTCGGCCTGCCGGACGGGGTTGAAGCCCCGGTACGGGCGGGTGTCGTTGCCGGTCCCGGCGACCCACTGCCAGTTGCCGGAGTTGTTGGCCACGTCGCCGTCGAGCAACCAGCGGAAGAAGACCGCGACTCCCGGCCGCCAGTCGAGCCGGAGGCTCTTGGTGAGGTAGCCGGCGGTGATCAGCCGGGCCCGGTTGTGCATCCAGCCCTCGGCGCGCATCTGCCGCATGCCCGCGTCGACGATCGGCACCCCGGTACGCCCCTCGGTCCACGCCGCGAGGGCGTCCTCGTCGTACCGCCAGTCCTCGGTGGCCCCCCGCCGGTACGCCGTGCCGGAGATCTCCGGGAACCCGGCCGTGACCTGGTAGTAGAAGTCGCGCCAGCAGACCTGCCGGACGAACGGCGAGTCGCGGTCCCCGGCGGCCTCGGCGACGGTCAGCGGGGACAGGCAGCCCCACCGCAGGTACGGGCTGAGCCGCGAGGTGCCGTCACCGGCCATGTCGTCGTGCAGGTCGTCGTACGTGGGCAGGGTCGGCAGCCACTGCGTCAGCCGACGCCGGGCCACGTCCTCGCCTCCGACGGCGGCGTCCGGTGAGTCGCCGGCCGGCGGGTCGGGCAGCCGCCCGACGGTCACCCCGTCGGGGAGCGGGACCCGACTGGGCGCGGCCAGTTCCTCCCGCCAGGAGCGCCGGGACCAGGCCCGGTGGTACGGGCTGAACACCCGGTAGTGGTCGCCGCCGCCGGGGCGCAGGTCGCCCGGCTCCACGACGGTGAGACCGGGGAACAGCCGCAGGGCCAGTCGGTGCCGTTCGCACTCGGCGCGCAGCCGGCGCTCCCGTCGGCGGGCGTACCGGCTGACGTCGGCGGACAGGGCGATCCCCTCGGCGCCGACCTCGCGGGCGAGCTGCACCGTCTCGGCCACCGGGTCGCCCCGCCGAACGACCAGGTCGCCGCCCAGGCGACGCAGGGCCTCCTTCAGCGCCGCCAGGCTCTGGTGCAGGAACCGGGTGCGGTTGGGAGACAGCCCGGCCAGCGCCGGATCGAGGACGTACAGGGGTACCACCCGGTCGAAGGCGGCGCAGGTGGTCGCCAGCGCCGGGTGGTCGTGCACCCGCAGGTCGCGGGTGAAGAGCACGACGCCGGTACGCGGGCTCCCGCCGCCTCGTGTGGTGGGCGCGCTCACGGGATCGGCGGTCCGGGGACCACGACCGGGGCGCCGGTGGGGGTGAGCAGGGCGCGGGCGGCCACGGCCATCCGCCGGCGCTGGGGCACCAGGGCACGATTGACGAACACGTCGTAGTCCTGGGCGGCCACCTCGTCGAGGATGCCGCCGTAGAGCGCGTACGCGGTGCGCATGCAGGCCTGCGAGGCGGGCGCGAGCAGGGTGATGCCGGGGGCGGCGGCCAGGTAGTGCGCCTGCGCGCGGGTCACCTCGTACCGGATCAGCTCACGGATCGGCTCGGTGGTGCGGCCGGCGGCCCGCGCCCGCGCCAGGTCCTCGCGGGTGACACCGAAGCGGCCCATGTCCTCGTCCGGCAGGTACGTCCGGCCCCGGTCCAGGTCCTCGGCCACGTCGCGGATGAAGTTGGTGAGCTGGAAGGCGAAGCCGAGCTGACGGGCCGGCTCCCGGGCGGCGGTCGGATCCGAGCTGCCCAGGATCGGCAGCATCATGGTGCCGATGACGGCGGCGGAGCCCTCCATGTAGTCGAGCAGGTGGTCGTACGTGCGGTACGAGCTCACCGTCAGGTCCATCGCCATGCTCTTCAGGAACGACGCAAAGTCGTCCCGGTCGAGATCGAAGATGGCGATGGTGTGCAGGACGGCCGGGAGCAGCGGGTCGTCGACCGGCTCCCCGTGCAGTCCGGCGATGAAGCGACCGCCCCAGTCGTCGAGCCGGGCCGCCCGCTCGGTGGGGGGCAGGTCCTCGGTCCGGTCGACGATCTCGTCCGCGTACCGCGTGAAACCGTACAAAGCATGCACATGGCGTCGTTTCCATGCGGGAAGCAGGCGGGTGGCGAGATAGTAGGTCCGGCCATGACGCCTGTGCAGCTGGCGGCAACGCTCATAGGCAGCGGTGAGATCCGTGTCCACCGGCCCTCCTCATTTATCGACGCACCAATCGACGCAACTCGTAACCTTAGGGTACGCTCGCCCACATGGCCAACGACGCAGTTGCGGGTAATGCGCTCCGCGTGGCGCCGGCGGGGCCGGCCGAGGGGGACGATCCGATCCGCGCGGTCCTGGCCGCGTACACGAAAGACTTGATCAGAGCGGTCGACGACACGCTCGCCGGCTTCCTCGCCACCGAGGTCGCCGCCCTCACCCGGATCGACGCGGCGATGGGCGGATTCGCCGCGACGGCGAGCGACTACGTGCTGGGCGGCGGCAAGCGGGTCCGCCCGACGTTCGCCTACTGGGGCTGGCGCGGCGTGATCGGCAACGGCGACCCGCTGCCCCCGGTGCTGCCCGCCCTCTCGGCTCTCGAACTCCTGCACACGTTCGCGCTGGTGCACGACGACGTGATGGACGCGTCCGCCACCCGCCGCGGCCGGCCCACCGCCCACGTGGCGCTGGCCGCCCAGCACGCCGCCGCCGGCCACCGCGGCGATCCGGATCGTTTCGGTGAGGCCGTCGCGGTGCTGATCGGCGACCTCTGCATGGTCTGGGCCGACCGGCTGCTGTCCCAGGCCACCCTTCCGCCGGCCCGCCTGCTCGAGGTCCGCCGCTGCTACGACCAGATGCGCGTGGAGACCGTGGCCGGGCAGTACCTCGACGTGCTCGGCGAGAGCGACGCGGCGAACTGGTCGGTGGATCGCGCGCTGCGGGTCGCCCGCTACAAGACCGCGAGCTACACCGTGCAGCGCCCGCTGCTCTTCGGTGCCTGCCTGGCCGGCGCCGAGCCCGAGGGGCCGCTCACCGCCGCGTACAGCCGCTACGGGCTGGCCGTCGGCGAGGCGTTCCAGCTCCGCGACGACCTGCTCGGCGTCTACGGCGACCCGGTGACCACCGGTAAACCGGCCGGCGACGACCTGCGCATCGGCAAGCCCACCACGCTGCTCATGCTGGCCCGGCAACTGGCCACGCCCGCACAGCGACGGGGGCTCGACGGCGCGGGCGCCGAAGCGACCGACCAGGAGATCGGCCGGCTGGCCGGGGTGGTGGCCGACACCGGCGCGGTCACCCGCGTGGAACGGATGATCGACGACCGGGTGGCCGAGGCGCTGGCCGCACTGGACACCGCACCGATCGACGAGACGGCGCGCACCGCGCTGACCGGCCTCGCCACCGCCGCCACCCACCGGCGTTCATGATGGGCAATCTCGAGAAGGAGGTGGCGTCGTGCGCACCGTGAACGGACGGACCGACCGCGTGGTGGTCGTCGGCGCGGGTCTCGGCGGGCTGGCGTGCGCCCTGCACCTGGCCGGCAGCGGCCGGCAGGTGACCGTGCTGGAGCGCGAGTCGGTACCCGGTGGGCGGGCCGGCCGGCTCAGCGTCGACGGGTACGAGTTCGACACCGGGCCGGTCGTGCTGACCGTGCCGGACCTCATCGCCGAGGCACTCGGTGCGGTCGGCGAGGAGTTGGACGACTGGATGGACCTGACTCCGCTCGACCCGGCCTACCGGGCGTACTACCCGGACGGCTCGACCCTGGACGTCATCACCGACACGACCCGCATGGCCGCCGAGATCTCCCGCGTGTGCGGTCCCCGGGAGGCCGACGGCTACCTGCGCTTCGTCGACCACGCGCGGAAGCTGTGGCAGCTGGAGCGGGCGGACTTCATCGAGCGCAACCTGGACGCGCCCACCGACCTGCTCACCGGCAACCTGCTCAAACTGGTCGCCAGCGGCGCCTTCCGGCGCATGCAGACGAAGATCAACCAGTTCTTCGAGGACCCGCGCACCCAGCGCATCTTCTCCTTCCAGGCGATGTACGCCGGCCTCGCCCCGCAGGACGCGCTGGCCATCTACACGGTCATCGCGTACCTCGACTCGGTCGCCGGTGTCTTCTTCCCGCGCGGCGGCATCCACGCCCTCTCGCGCGGGATGGCCGGCGCCGCGGAGAAGCACGGCGTGCAGATCCGGTACGACACGACGGTGGCCCGGGTGGAGACCTCCGGCGGGCGCGCCACCGGCGTGGTGACCGCCGACGGCGAGCTGATCCCGGCCGACGTGGTGGTGCTCAACCCGGACCTACCGGTCGCCTACCGCGACCTGCTGCCCCCGGCCCGCCAGCGCAAGCTCACCTACTCGCCGTCCTGCGTGGTCCTGCACGTGGGGTCGAAGCAGGGATATGACAAGATCGCCCACCACAACATCCACTTCGGGCGGGCCTGGAAGGGCACCTTCGATGAGATCATCCGGCGAGGTGAGCTGATGAGCGACCCGTCGCTGATGGTGACCAACCCGAGCCGGACCGACCCGTCGGTGGCGCCCGCCGGCCGGCACACCTACTACGTCCTCGCCCCGGTGCCCAACCTCGACCGGGCGCCCTTCGACTGGCGGGGCGACCTCACCGAGCGGTACACCGACCAGCTCATCGGCACGCTGGAGGAGCGCGGCTACGTCGGTTTCGGCGAGGGCGTCGAGGTGCTGCGCGCCGTCACCCCCGCCGAGTGGGAGGAGCAGGGAATGGCCGCCGGCACGCCCTTCGCCTCCGCGCACAGCCTCTTCCAGACCGGTCCGTTCCGCCCGTCCAACCTGCACCGCTCGCTGGACAACGTGGTCTTCGTCGGCTCGGGCACCCAGCCCGGCGTGGGCGTGCCGATGGTGCTCATCTCGGGCAAGCTCGCCGCCGGCCGCATCACCGGGGCGACCCGATGACCTACCGGGAGAAGCACCTCGTCGAGCTGGTCGACGACGCCGGGCAGGCGGTCGGCGAGACCAGCGTCTCGGCCGCGCACCAGCCTCCGGGCCAGCTGCACCGGGCCTTCTCGGTGCTGCTTGTCGATCCGGCGGGCCGGGTGCTGCTCCAGCGCCGTGCCGCCGTCAAGACCCGCTTCCCGCTGCGCTGGGGCAACTCGTGCTGCGGGCACCCCGCTCCCGGCCAGTCGCTGGCCGAGGCGGCCAACCGCCGGCTCCACGAGGAGCTGGGCGCCGGCCCGGTGGAGTTGACCGAGGTCGGGGTCTACATCTACTACGCCGAGGACCCGAGCACCGGGCGGGTCGAGTTCGAGTACGACCACGTCCTCCGCGCGAACGTGCCGGCCGACCTGCCGGTGCACCCCGACCCGGACGAGGTCGCCGAGCTCCGGTGGGTCGACCCGGTCGCCCTGGAGGCCGAGCTCGACGCCGACCCCTGCTCGTACGCACCCTGGCTGGGCGGGGTGGTGAACCGGTTGCTGCGCCCCTCGGGGGCGGCCGTCGCGTCGTCCGACCTGACCCGGACCTCTTCCCGGCTCCCGGCCGACGACGCGGCGGAGCGGTCGGGTGGCCGATGAGGCGCTGAGCGCCGGAGCCGTCGCCCGGCGGCTCGGAGTCGCCGTCACGACCCTGCGCACCTGGCACCAGCGCTACGGGCTCGGACCGAGCGAGCACGTCCCGGGGCACCACCGGCGCTACACCCCGTCCGACCTCGCACGCCTGGAGATCATGCGCCGGCTCACCGCCGAGGGGGTCACCCCCGCGGAGGCCGCCCGCTGGGCCCGCCAGGCGCCCGACGCCGTACCGCCGGAGACCGTCCGGACGCGGGCGCGCGCCGCAGGCGGCCGGGACGGCGGCGGACCGACGATCCCCGTCGGCCGGGCCGGGCCGGCGGCCCGCGGGCTGGCGCGGGCGGCCATGCGGTTGGACTCCGCCGCGATCAGCGAGACGATCATGCGCACCGTCGAGGCCGACGGCGTGGTGGCCACCTGGGACGGGCTGCTGCGCCCGGTGCTCGTCGGCATCGGCGAGCGGCACGCCGCCACCGCCGGCCTGATCGAGGTCGAGCACCTGGTGTCCCGGTGCGTCTCCGAGGCGCTCGCGGCGGTCGCCCGGAGCGCCGCGGTCCCGGGCCCGGCCCGTCTCCTGCTCTCCTGCGCCGACGAGGAGCAGCACAGCCTCCCCCTGGAGGCGCTCGCCGCCGCCCTGGCCGAGGCCGGCGTCGCGTACCGGATGCTCGGCGCCCGGGTGCCGATCGCCGCGCTGATGGAGGCGGTCGACCGCACCGGCCCGGCGGCCGTCGTGGTGTGGTCGCACACCCGGGCCACCGCCGATCCCGCCCAGCTCACCGCCCTGCTGGCCGCGCCCCGACGGCCGCTGCTGGTGCTCGCCGCCGGGCCCGGGTGGCGGGCCGACACACTCCCGGCCGGGGTCGTGCGCCCCGTCGACCTCGGGGAGGCGGTATCGCTGGCCGTGGCCGTACGCGACTCGCTGGACCAGTCGGTGGCGGACCAGGGCGGCGGTCGAGGACTCCCGGGACGGGGCGCCGTCCGCTAGCGTTCTGGGGTCCGCCGACCCCGACCCCCTTCGGGAGCGACATGCGCCTCCGCGCTCTCCCCGCGTACGGCCTGGCCCTGCTCCTCCTGGTCGCCGGCTGCGGCGACGCCGACAGTCCCGGCGCGGCCGGCGGCGGCCCCGCGCCGGTGGCCTCCGGACCCTTGCCGGACGAGCCGCCCGCACCCACGGCGCCCCCGCCCACCCGTGCCGTCCCGACCCGGCCCCCGCTCCGCCCGCTGCCGGCCCGGCTGCCGGCCGGTCTGCAGCGCACCTCCGGCGTACGCGCGGTGGCCCTGACCTTCGACGACGGTCCGGACCCGGTCTGGACGCCAAAGGTCCTCGACGAGCTGAAGGCCGCCGGGGTCACCGCCACGTTCTGTGTGGTGGGCAGCGAGGTGACACGGCACCCGGCGCTGGTCCGCCGGATCGTCCGCGAGGGCCACCAGCTCTGCAACCACAGCTGGCGCCACGACTTCGACCTCGGTCGCCGGCCGGTCGCCGAGATCCGGGCCGACCTGGTCCGCACCAACCAGGCCATCCGCGCCGCGGTCCCCCGGGCGAAGGTGCCGTTCTACCGGCAGCCGGGTGGCCGGTGGACGCCCGAGGTGGTGGCGGTCGCGAAGAAGCTCGGCATGCGGTCGCTGCACTGGACCGTCGACCCGAAGGACTGGGGGAAGCCGACGGCCACCACCATCGCCGCCCGCGTACGCGTCGCGGCCCGGCCCGGCTCCGTCGTCCTGCTGCACGACGGGGGCGGTGACCGGGCCGCCACCCTGGCCGCCTGCCCCGGCCTGATCGGCGACCTGAAGCGCCGGCACGGCGTCGCCCGGTTGGGGTAGATGCCACTTGACCTGCGATTTCGTAGATCGTTGTGGCTCGGGCCATACCGGTTTGGTCGGGCGGCCGGGCATCACGTATGCTTTCCAAGCCTCCGGCGGGGCCGGATGGGAGCAAGTCCGCTTGAAGTTGCGAATGTGCAATGATGGCGGGGCCGCCCTCATCGTCTAGCGGCCCAGGACGCCGCCCTTTCAAGGCGGTAGCACGGGTTCGAATCCCGTTGGGGGCACGATCCGGCTTCGGTCGGAGGCAACAAAGCTAGGTCCTGTGGAGCAGTTGGAGTGCTCGCCGCCCTGTCAAGGCGGAGGTCGCGGGTTCAAGTCCCGTCAGGACCGCAAGCGCTGACGCCGCGCCTACACCGCGCGGCGTTCTGCGTATCGGAGCAGGCAACCCTCCGGGCGGAGAACCGTCCCTGCGGGTAGCATGAGCCGAGCACCACGGCCAGGTAGCTCAGTTGGTACGAGCGTCCGACTGAAAATCGGAAGGTCGGCGGTTCGACCCCGCCCCTGGCCACATAGCCTTTCGCCGGGCTACAGCAGCGCCGACCAGCGGAAACGCCGGTCGGCGTTTTGCTTGGTGCCCCCGAAAGTTCGTCTGTCCGGTCTGGCCCTCGTTGACCCCGGAATCCAGCTCCTGGCCGCCCCTTGTCGCACGTGGATCGCGCGGCCAATGCCCCCTGTTGACGGTCCGGGTACCGGCTACTGGCACATCACAGCAGCGAGTTCCCGACCGTTGGATAGTCGCCCGGCAGGTAGGCGTAGTCGGGATCGTGCGGGTCGTAGACCACAGTGACTCGGTCACCGGGAGTGGGGCGGTCGGTCGGAAGGCCGTTCACGCGCGCGCTCAGGGCCTCGCCGTCCGGGGTGATGATCTGCACCGACATGGTGGGCTTCCGTTGCGTCACCCATTCGACGACGCCAGCCGTCAGCTCGCCCCGCTCTTGGAGGTTGCGCCGGGTGAACAGCCCACCAACTCCCCATCCGACCACCGTGAAGGCGTAGCACCCGGCCAGGAGCAGGCAGAACGCCGGGTGCCGGAGCCAGTAGCCGGGACGCCCTCGGCTACGAGGTTCCTCCTGGACCGGGCCGACCGGCTGCCCGGTGGTCCATGGCTGCATCCCTCGTGAGCGCCGCCGGTACTGCTTGACCACCGCCACCACCCCCACGGACGTCGCGCTTGGTTTGTACGCGCCGACTGTAGGCCGCGACGCAAAGCTGGAACGCCGAGCCGGAACGGTCAACAGCGACGCCACCCGCACCTCCGCGCCCACCCCGAAGGCGCGCGAACTGCCCATCCCTGACGCGACCCTTCAGAAGCGCGTTTCCGGGGCTGCTCGGCCAAGTCAACGCACGCGGGAGCATGTGGATCTCCTCGTCGGACAGTCGTAGACCGTCCAGGCCGGGGCCGGGCCCGCGCGGCCCGCTTTGCGGACCGCCTTGATCCGAAAGAGGGGTGCGTTGTGCTGTGGTCGTCCCGCGTGGTCAGGCCGCGTCCAGCAGAGCCGGAAGTTTCCGCATGTCGTCGAAGACCACCGTGTCCGGGCCCTCCAGCCGGTGCGCGGGGGTCAATCCGCCCGCATAGCCGAAGCAGCGCATCCCAGCGGCGCGGGCCGCTTGGACTCCGTAGTGGCTGTCCTCGACCACGACACACGCCGCGGGCGGGACACCCATCGCCGCCGCCGCGTGCAGGAACAGGTCGGGAGCGGGCTTGCCGTGGGCGACCTCGGTCGCGCTGAAGATGCGACCCTCAAAGCGGGGATACAGGCCGGTGCAGCCCAGGGTGTGGCGCATCTTCTCGTGCGTACCGCTGGAGGCCACGCACGTCGGCTGGGTGATCTTGTCGAGCGCGTCGCTGATCCCGTCGACGGCGGCCAGTCCGGCGTCCACCGCTTGACGGTGTGCCAGGTCGAACCGGTCCGCCCAGGTGGCGGCCGCGCCCTGTCCGAGGCGGGCCGCGATCTGCTCACCGATGGATGTGCTGGACCGGCCGATGAAGCGCTCGATGACCTCCGCCTCGGTCAGCGGCCAGCCCAGTTCCGCGCCAAGCGCGATGTTGACACGGACCGCGATGCGCTCGCTGTCGACCAGCACCCCGTCGCAGTCGAAGATGACGAGCCCGATCGGATCGATCATCGGTACAGGCTAGTCGCGTGGGAGGGCGAACCTGCCGGCACGGCACCCAAGTTCCCCGGAGGCGCCGGATCGCCGTCACCGCCGAGGTGGCGGAGCGGCTGTTCGTGAACGCGATGGGACGCTGCCCCGGCGCGAGATGGAGATGCGAACCGGGGCCACCCCCACAGGAGTGGCCCCGGCGCCAAGCAGGATCAGTTGACCCGATCGAGCCAGGCGGTGCCGAGGATCACCCGGTACGCGCTGATCCGTACCGGCGAGAGAGCCAGTAGCTCGTGGGCGAGCAGTTCTCCGGTTTTGGGGTCGAAGATCAGGAGGGACTGTTGGTTGTGCTCGCGGTCGTCGAAGGTGATGGCTACACCGTTCCGACCGGCCCGATCGGTTACCGGTCCGCGCCACAGGAATCCCGGCACGTCGGCAAGGACCCGCAGGATCTCAGCGCGCGTCTGACGCGGGACGACATACCGCCCGTACACCGTGCTGACTTCCTTGCTGACGGCGCCGCCACCGAACCTGATTTTGAGTAAATCGTTCAGCTGTGCCCGACCCGAGGGCAATGGCGCGAGGTCCATCGGTGGCAGCGGAACGCTGTCAGGCGCGGGGGTGGCGGACGCGGCAGCCTCGGGCTTGAGGTTGCGCTGCCAGTAGTCCCGCGACTCCGGGTCCGGATACTGCGGCTCAAGTTGAGCCGTAACCTGAGTACCGGTCCCGTCGGCCGCCTGCCAGACCCTGGTCTCGCGTGCGAAAGCTACGTGATAGCGACCGTCGGCGGATGTCATCACTGGGTCGCCCCACGTCTTCGTGTGGTGGTACATGTACCGGCCGCTGCGGTTGTCGTACTCCGCGTCGACGAGCCTGTTCGCCATCGCGCGCAGTTGGCTTCCGGCATCACGGGCGCCAGAGCGGTACGCCACCGGCACGAGCACCATCCCTGGATCCGCTGCGGGGGGACTGACGATGTCCGAGGTATCCGGGTTGGACGGGCCGATGGTCTGGGCAATTGCTGCGGCGCCGACCGCTACGGCCAGCGTCCCGGCCAGAACCAGCCGCCGGGTCGGACGTGCCTGACGGCGATGGGCGGCCGGCTCGGCGAGAGCCTCCGCGCGGTTGATCAGGTCGTGTGCCGACAGGCGGGGCGGTGCGACGGCGCTGTGTCGGGCCGGGTCGATCGGCTTGAGGAGACTGCGGGTTCGTTCTTCTCCGAACATCACAGGACCTTTCGAGGACTGGCCAACACCGGCTGCTGTGCCGGCGGGAAAGCTCGGTGGGACATGGCCTCGTTGAGGCGTCGGCGCGCGCGGTGCAGGCGCACCGCGGCGGTGGTGCGGGTACAGCCGAGGACCTGAGCGGCCTCGGACACCGTCAACTCCTCCCAGCCGACCAACCGGAGGATTTCCTGGTCGAGGTCGGTGAGGGTGGTCATGGCCGCCTGAAGATCGGTGATGCCAACGGTCGCGTCGGCACCGGGCAGACCCGGCTCTCGCAGGTGGCCGGCGTCGGCGATCGGCAGTACATCCGGCGCGGCCCGATGAGCCCGCCATCGGTTCGCCAACAGGCGCCGGGCCACCCCGTACAGCCAGGGCAGGCTGCGGTCCGGGACCTCGCGTCGACGCCGCCAGGCGATGACGAACACGTCCTGAGC
>NZ_JBFAMU010000067.1:0-17432 GCF_040656655.1 Micromonospora sp. NPDC049799 | reverse complement strand
GCGGGTCCGGGACACCCACCATTCCGAGATAAAGATCGTGCTGATCCGCCCCCACCCGCAGCACGCGCCGGTTGGCCGGCCGCTGTTGCGGCAGCGTGACAGGGAGGTGACCGATGGCCGTTGAACCCCTGCCCCCCGCCGAAACCACCGCGGCCGAGCCGGGCACACAGATCACCCATCCGGATGGCCGAGTCGAGTTGCGTGACTTCTCCACCATCCGCGACAGCCGCTACTTCAACGAAGAGCTCGCCCCGGTCCCCATCGAGAAGCGCACCTGGAACACGTACAACTTCGCGGCGCTGTGGATCGGCATGGCGCACAACATCCCCACCTATCTGCTCGCCGCCGGGCTCATCCAGCTCGGCATGAACTGGGTGCAGGCATTCCTCACGATCACGCTGGGCAATCTGCTCGTCCTGATCCCGATGCTGTTGAACAGCCACGCGGGCACGAAGTACGGCATCCCCTTCCCGGTCTTCGCCCGCGCGTTCTACGGGGTCCGCGGCGCCAACCTCCCGGCCCTGCTGCGCGCCTTCATCGCCTGCGGCTGGTTCGGCATCCAGACCTGGATCGGCGGCGAGGCGATCTACGCGATCGCCGGCAAGCTGCTCGGCTCCTGGTGGGTCGACGCGGCGAGGGTCATGGACTACCCGTGGACGCTGTGGGCGTCGTTCCTCCTCTTCTGGGCGATCGAGATGGCGATCATCTGGCGGGGGATGGACACCCTGCGGCGCTTCGAGAACTGGGCCGCACCGTTCGTCATCGTGGTCGCCGTCGCCCTGCTGATCTGGGTCATGGTCGAGGCGGGCGGGCTCGGCCCGATCCTGTCCGAGCCGTCGAAGCTGGGCTGGGGCGCCGACTTCTGGAAGCTGTTCGCCCCGTCGCTGATGGGGATGATCGCCTTCTGGGCGACTCTCTCGCTGAACATCCCCGACTTCACCCGCTTCGGTGGCAGCCAGCGGCAGCAGGCGTACGGCCAGATTCTCGGGCTGCCCACCACGATGTCGTTCTTCGCCATCCTGTCGATCCTGATCACCTCCGGCACGGCCGTCATCTACGGCGAGGCCATCTGGGACCCCATCCAGCTGGCCGCGAAGTTCGAGAACCCGCTGGTCGTCGCGCTCGGCCTGTTCACCGTCGTGGTCGCCACGCTGTCGGTGAATGTCGCGGCGAACACGGTCAGCCCGGCGTACGACTTCTCCAACGCCGCGCCCCGACTGGTGAGTTTCCGGACCGGGGGCCTGATCACCGGCGTGCTCGGCATCCTGATCCAGCCGTGGCGCCTGGTGCAGGACCCCAACATCTACATCTTCGTCTGGCTCGGGTTCTACGGCGGCCTGCTCGGCGCGGTCGCCGGCGTACTCATCGCCGGGTACTGGATCCGCTACCGCACCAGCCTCCAACTGCCGGCCCTCTACCGCCCCGAGGGCAGGTACTGGTTCTCCGGCGGGTGGAACTGGGCCGCCATCGTCGCCACCGTCGTCGGCGCGGTCCTCGCGGTGGGTGGCGCCTACTCCGCCCCCGGCAAGGGGCCGTTCCCGTCCGACGGGCTCATCCCGTTCCTCAAGCCGCTCTACGACTACAGCTGGGTGGTCGGTCTGATCGCCGGGTTCCTCATCTACCTGGCGCTGTCGATGCCGCGCGCCAGCCACGCGAAGGGGGAGAACGCATGAGCAACATCATCCGAGCCGGGCTGGTGCAGCAGAAGTGGACCGGCGACAAGGAGTCGATGATCGCCAACGCGGTCGAGGCCATCCGCAGCGCCGCCTCGCAGGGCGCACAGGTGGTCTGCCTGCAGGAGTTGTTCTACGGCCCGTACTTCTGCCAGATCCAGGACGCGGACTACTACTCGTACACGGAGGCGATCCCGGACGGGCCGACGACGGCGCTGATGCGCGAGGTCGCCGAGCAGCACGGCGTGGTCCTGATCGTGCCGATGTACGAGCAGGAGCAGCCCGGTGTCTACTACAACACCGCCGCGGTGATCGACGCCGACGGCACCTACCTCGGCAAGCACCGGAAGAACCACATTCCGCAGGTGAAGGGGTTCTGGGAGAAGTTCTACTTCCGGCCGGGAAACCTCGGCTATCCGGTGTTCGACACCGCGGTGGGGCGCATCGGCGTCTACATCTGCTACGAGCGGCACTTCCCCGAGGGCTGGCGGGCGCTCGGCCTGGCCGGCGCGAAGATCGTTTTCAACCCGTCGGCGACCAGCCGCGGCCTGTCGGAGTACCTGTGGCGGCTGGAGCAGCCGGCGGCGGCGGTGGCGAACGAGTACTACGTCGGCGCCATCAACCGGGTCGGTGTGGAGCCGCTGGGCGACAACGACTTCTACGGCCAGTCGTACTTCGTCGACCCGCGCGGGCAACTGGTCGGCGACGCCGCCTCGGACACCGAGGATGAGGTCGTCGTCCGCGACCTCGACATGGACAAGCTGGCCGAGGTCCGCGACCTGTGGGCCTTCTACCGCGACCGCCGACCGGACACGTACGAATCGCTGGTGAAGCCGTGAGCATCGTCATCCGCAACGGAACAGTCGTCAACGCTACCGGGGCGTACCCGGCGGACGTCCTGGTCGAGGGCGAGCGGATAGCGGCGCTCGCCGCGCCCGACTCGGGTCTGGCCGAGCAGTGGGCGGCTGGGGCCGAGCGCGTGATCGACGCCGCCGGGAAGTACGTGGTGCCGGGCGGCATCGACGGCCACACCCACATGGAGATGCCGTTCGGCGGCACGTTCTCGGCGGACAATTTCGAGACCGGGACGATTGCGGCAGCCTGGGGCGGCACGACGACCATCGTCGACTTCGCCGTACAGGGCAAGGGCACGTCCGTGCTGTCCGCGCTGGACAAGTGGCACAGCAAGGCCGACGGCAACTGCGCGATCGACTACGGGTTCCACATGATCGTCTCGGACGTCAACGACACCTCGCTGAAGGAGATGGAGGCCTGCATCGACGCGGGCGTCAACACATTCAAGATGTTCATGGCCTATCCGGGGGTCTTCTACGCCACCGACGGGGAAATCCTGCGGGCGATGCAGAAGGCCCGGGACACCGGATCGATGGTCATGATGCACGCGGAGAACGGCATCGCCATCGACCAGCTCGTCCTCCAGGCGCTGGCCAACGGTCAGACGGACCCGGTGCAGCACGGCCTGACCCGGCCGCCCGAGCTGGAGGGCGAGGCGACCTCGCGGGCGATCGCGCTGGCCAAGGTCACCGGCTCGCCGCTGTACATCGTGCACCTGTCCGCCGCGCACGCCCTGGACGCGGTCACCCAGGCCCGCGACACCGGGCAGAACGTGTTCGCCGAGACCTGCCCGCAGTACCTGTTCCTGTCGTTGGAGGATTTGGCCAGGCCCGACTTCGAGGGCGCGAAGTACGTCGCCTCTCCCCCGCTGCGCCCGAAGGAGCACCAGGCAGAACTGTGGCGGGGCCTGCGCACCAACGACCTGTCGCTGGTCTCCACCGACCACTGCCCCTTCTGCTTCAAGGACCAGAAGGAGCTGGGCCGGGGAGACTTCTCCAAGATCCCGAACGGGATGCCCGGCGTCGAGCACCGGATGGACCTGCTCTATCAGGGCGTCGCGAGAGGCGAGATCACCCTGCCGCGCTGGGTGGAGATCAGCTCGACCACGCCCGCCAGGATGTTCGGCCTGTACCCGCGTAAGGGCGTCATCGCGCCGGGCGCCGACGCGGACATCACGGTGTACGACCCGACGGCCCAGCAGACCATCTCGGCCAGCACGCACCACATGAACGTGGACTATTCCGCGTACGAGGGGATGGAGCTGACCGGGAAGGTCTCCACCGTGCTGTCCCGTGGTCGGGTCGTGGTCGACGACAACGCCTTCCACGGCGCGGCCGGGCACGGCAGGTTCCTGAAGCGCGATCTCAGTCAGTACCTCGTCTGAAAAGGAGAAGCGGTGGACTTCGGTGTCGTACTTCAGACCGACCCGCCAGCTCGCGACGTCGTGGCCGGCCTCACCGCCGCGGAGGACAACGGGTTTCGCTACGGGTGGACGTTCGACTCCTGCGTGCTGTGGCAGGAGCCGTTCGTCATCTACTCGCAGGTCCTCGCCGCAACCAAGCACCTGATCGTCGGGCCGATGGTGACCAACCCGAGCACCCGCGACTGGTCGGTCACCGCGTCGCTCTTCGCCACGCTCAACGACATGTTCGGCAACCGCACGGTGTGCGGGATCGGCCGCGGCGACTCGGCCCGGCGGGTCATCGGCCAGCCGCCGGCGAGCCTGGCCACGCTGAAAGAAGCGATGCACGTAATCAAAGAGCTGGCCGAAGGCAACGAGGTCGAACACCACGGCACGCCGGTGCGCATTCCGTGGGTACGGGACGGCAGGCTGGAGATCTGGATGGCCGCCTACGGCCCGAAAGCGCTGCGGCTGGTCGGCGAGCAGGCCGACGGCTTCATCCTGCAGACGGCCGATCCCGACATCGCCCGCTGGACGATTGGCTCGGTACGCGACGCGGCCACCGCAGCAGGTCGAGATCCCGACTCGATCACGATGTGCGTGGCCGCGCCCGCCTACGTGGGCACCAACCTCACGCACCAACGGGATCAGCTGCGCTGGTTCGGCGGCATGGTCGGCAACCATGTGGCCGATCTGGTCGCCCGCTACGGCGACTCCGGGGTCGTGCCGAAGGCGCTCACCGACTACATCAGGGGCCGCGAGGGCTACGACTACGCACACCACGGCCGCGCCGGCAATCCGTCCACCGACTTCGTGCCCGATGAGATCGTCGACCGGTTCTGCCTGGTCGGGCCCGAGTCAGCCCATGTCGACCGGCTGCAGGAGCTCAAGGAGATCGGGGTGCACAACTTCGCCCTCTACCTCATGCATGACGACAAGGAGAAGACCCTCTCCTCGTACGGCAAGAACGTGATCACGCACGTCTGATCCCGGCCATTCCCGCTCGTGGCCCCGGACACCACCACCGGGTCACGCCGTACGCAGCCAGCCGAGGGTCTTCATGGTGGAGAGGCTGGTCGCCTTGAGACCGGCGTCGGAAACGGTCCAGAGGACTCCGTCGACGACCAGTGAGCGGCGGATCGGCGCCAGATCCCCGGGACGGCGCCTGCCCTGCGTGTGATCCACTGTGCCGACCTCGGTGAACCCGCCGTCGCCGACTCGCAGAGCCAGCGCCACGTTGCTCGGCAGGCCCGTGTCGTGGACGGTCAGTGGGACCACGACCAGGCGTTCGGCCGGCCAGTAGAGGAACGCGTGTGGGTCGAACTCCGCCTCGGAGTGCCCCTGCCTGACGTGGTACTGGGCGATCCGGGTCGGGTCGGCCGGATCGGAGACGTCGAAGAGCGAGAGCTGGGTGCCCTGGGCCCGGCCCTGGTCGGACGCCTCCTGCCCGACACCGAGCAGCCGTCCTTCGCCGGCCGGGTGCAGGTACGCCGAATACCCGTTGATCTTCAGTTCGCCGCTCACCTTCGGCGCCCCCGGATCACGCAGATCGACGGTGTAGAGCGGGTCGGTCTGCCGGAAGGTGACGACGTACCCGGTGCCGCCGACGAACCGTACTGCGTATATCCGTTCCCCCTTGCCCAGTCCGGTGACCTTGCCGACCTGGGTCAGCGCCGTGCCGTCGGCGCGCAGGACGTACACGCTCGACGTCGAGTTCGGCTTGTCGCCCCAGGTACGGCCACTGGTGGTGGCCACTCGCAGGTGCCCGTCCCACTCGGACATGGCGTACTGGTTGATGAGCCAGCCCGGTACGGACGCGGCGGCGACGTACCGCGGGGCACCCGCGCCGGAGATGTCGAACTGATAGATCTCGGTGGTCTCGTCCCTGGGATCGGGTGCGATGTTCCGCGCGGTCAGCATCGGCAGCACCCGCCAGCGCTGGTCGTTGGCGACGTACAGCCGGGGTCCGTTGCTGTAGACGGTGTCGCCGTCGGCGATGACGGTGACCGGGTCGCCGGCGCCGAGCGTGGCCGCCACGAGGTCGAAGCTGAGCACGGTCACCAGCGAGGTGCCGGAGTAGGCGGCCGGCCGGCTCACCCGTTCGCAGCCGACCCGTCCGGCGCTGGTTCGCCCGCCGGAGGTGACTTCGTACCGGGGCAGCCAGTCGTCGGCGGTGGCGTTGTCGATGATCTCGCGGTTGGCGGTGGTGCGCTGCTCATCGGTGGCCCGTTCCCGGTACGGGAAGTTCAGCCGGGGCGCGGAGCGGACCACGACCCGGACCGTCGTGCCCACCTGGCGGGCGTCCACCAGATTGCCGTCGATCCGGTATTCGCCGATGATCTTCGGCGCGCCGGACAGGTCGACCATGATCAGCTGGGGGCCGACGATGCCGTCCGGCATCGGGGCGCCTCCCGGGACGGCGCGCGCGCCTCCCTCGGGGACGGCCGGTTTCGCCATCCCGGCCCATCCGTCGCGGCGCAGCACCAGCGCCCGGTCACCGTGCAGCAGCAGGCCGTCTTCGGCCCCGCCGAACCGATCGGCACCCGGTGCCAGTTCCAGCTCTCCGGTCAGTCGGCGGGTGGCCGGGTCGACCACGTACAGCTTGCCGTGGCTCACGGTGACAATCCGCTTGCCGTCGGTCTTGACCAGGTCCGGTTCATCGGCCCCGGCCTCGTGGGTGTTGGTGCCCGAGTAGCCCTTGGCCGCCGCATCCGCCCGCTCCGCTGCGGCGGGCGCCTCAGCCTGTTCGGCGCGGCCGAAGGTACGCATGTCCCCGATCGGCCCGAACCCCCAGGGCCCGACGTAGGCCTTGGCAGCCGTCTTCAGCTGCCGCAGCGCCTCCGGGCAGGAGTCGAATGCGACGAGCCGGAACCCGCCGGCCGGCACTCCCCGGTCACGTGGCGGCGCGGGGACCGGCTCCGCCGTACAGCCGGTGACCAGCGCCAGGCCGGCGACCAGGGCCAGTCCCATGACGCGAGCCGGCGTCATGACTCGGGGGACGCCGGTGGTGGCCGTTGGCTGGGGTACGTGGGTGCTGCTACCCGTCATGCCCCCTACGACGTGGCTGCCGCAGGCTGGGTTCCCGGCCGCTTGGCAAAGAGTCCGGTTGATCACATTTGAAGGTAGATGTTGCGTTGCGTACATAGCACAACTCGTATGGCCACTCGGAGAGATGTGAAGCAGCATGTAGGCAAGGGTTTGGTGGGTGGTTGACGTGGTCAGTACCTGTAAGACAATTCGGAACTTTAGCCATTTCCCCGCGAAAGCCCAGCGGTTGGCGGATGCGGCGGCGGAGGAGCGCGAGCAGCGGCTCGGGAAGATCACCAAAAAGCGCAGCAGTAAGGCCGCGAAACTGTCAGCCGATGCTGGCGACCGGCTGCAGCGCCTGTTGGGCGACGACAACTGGACGGACTTGCGGCAACTCATGCAGCAGGAGCGGTTGACGTTTCGCGACCTGCTTCAGCCACCGCAGGGGTTGCGGTCGCCCTACAACGAACTCAACGAAGCCAGGAAACATAAGGCTGACGCCTTCATGCGAAGTCGGGACATCAGGCGTGAGGCGATTGTCGCGATCGCGACTGACTACCACGAGGCGGTAGCCGACGTCTTCACGGCGGACGAGAACATCACGGCCGGGTTCCACCTCTCGAGCAACCTCGACAAATGGTTGGGGCTGTCTCCGTTCCACGAGCACGCGCTTCCGTGGGGAGTCTACGAACCCGACGACAGCGGCCCACACCGGTGGGAACTCTTCCGGCCGCCGTTCTTCGGGTTCAACTTCGGCTTCGTCCCGGTGCACAACGACAACTTCGTCGTTGATCGCATCCATACGCTCAACCCGCCGGTCGGCGACGTCGGCATCTCGATCACAATGGACAACGGCGACGCCGGCGACTTCGACTACGCATCCGGCGACGGGTTCAGCTCGATAGCGTTCGCCTTCGTGCCGCCTACCACCGGTCTGGTCGAGGTCCTCATCGACGCGCAGTGCGTCGAGGCGACGCACCGCCTGGAGACAGAGGACGAATGGGGATGGTCGAACTCCCGCACCGGCCAGCGGAACTTCCTGATGCTCGACGTCCTGCATCCCAACGTGTCCGAGCCCTCATATGCCGAGATGTCGGTCCTCGACGAGGCGACCGACGATGACGAGAGCTTCCTGCAGGAGAAGTTGACCCGGGGTGCCCACTACTTCGCACAGCTGTTCAGCGCGGGGCCGGTGCCGGCAGGTCAGTCCGTCGTCGTGTGCGCCGGGACGCGTTCGTTCGACAAGAGCGGCACGAACGACGTGGCCATTCACAGCACGTCCGACTTTCGGTGGTTCATCAGCTCCGTAGAGGTACGAGTCTCGCCGTAGGACACACCGGGACGCAGATCGGCGGGCTCAGCGGGGTCGACTCAGCCGCTGCCATGCGCGGCGCAGGTCCGCCTGCACCGGGTGGTGAGCCGCTTCCTCGACCACTCCAGCCGGCGGGTCCTCGCCCGGATCGCGCATCTCGGCACCGGGTAGCGACAGCACGACGCCCCGCTCGTACAGGTCGGCGATCTGCTCCCGCTGGGCGAAGCGGTGGGACTGGTCCCGACATCCCCACCCCGTGACCGCCACTGCTCGTAGACGGCTGGAACGTCGGTGACCCGGGCGTTCATCGCGCTGCCGAACGTGTTCGAATCCGGCGGCGCCTGTGCCTGCACGCCCGGCTTGTCGGTCGGACCACCTTCGTCGTTGATCACGATGTAGCTGTTGTGGGACCGCAGGATCGCCGGCTGGCGTTCCCGCGCAACTCCTCGGGGAGCTGCGTGGCCAGGTGCCGCCTCGCCGCCACTGACCCGTTCCACCAATGTCGTCAGCGTGGCCCCGACGACGTTCGCCGCCTCCGCCGCCGGCACTTCGGCCCGCTTCCCCACCGCTTCGAGAAACTCGGCGTAGTTCACGCGTTCTCCTTCCAGACCAGTCGGGGTGCGTCGCGGCGTCCGTGACCGGCGTCCAGAGATGTTCGCTCTCGTACGTTTGGCTGCGGGCGCCGTTCCGCGCCGGCGCGCGCCCGACCGGCTCGTGCTACGAGCCGGGACGCTGCCTGCCACCGGCACCCACCGGTTCGATCACCTGCCGGAACTCCTTGGGAAGCTGGGCCATCGCGTCCTCGAACTCGTCACGGGAAACAGCCTCACGTAGCGTGGTGAGCACCGCGCGGACCCCGGCACCGGCGAGCGCACGGTCGATGGCCGGGTGGTCCGCCACCCGCCGCACGAACTCTTCGAGCCCGAACGACTTGGCATGTTCCTCCCTCCTGTGCGGTGGCGGTTTGCGCAGGTGATCGTCAAGGCCTTCGGGAAGCTGATAGGCAAGGTCCTCAGCCTGGCCGGCGCTGATCCGATCTGCCAATGTCTCCAACGTGGCGCTGGTGAGTGTCGCCGCCTGATCGGTCGACACCTTTGCCCGCGTGGCCACTGCATTGATGAAATCCTGGTATTCCACCTGATTCTCCTCTCCGGTCCGATCGCCGTCGAACCGCCAGTTACGACCCCTGACCTCAATGCGCCGCGGTTCGGTTCGGTACGCCTTGTCCCACGCGTACGGTCACCGGTGATCCTCAACTGGTTGTCGCGCAGCGAACTGGTACCTCGACAGCCTTCCGGGACCGGGGGTGACCCTGCCTCATCCCGATCGGGCGAATCACCAAGGCGCCCTATGGCGACATCCCCGACATTCCGACAGACCGGGACGCGACGGCGAGCGAGGAGCAGATCATCGCCGTCGTCGAAGAGCTCTGCGACCTCGTGAGCGCCCTGCGGGACGCCGAGCCGGAACACAAGCTGGATGGGGCTGGTCGATCATGAGTGGTGCCAACCCCGGCGGAGCACCGGCCGGTTCCCGCTACGCCGACCAGCGGCGGGACGGCCAGCCGGACCCCGCAAATCCATCGCCGGCTGGCGCAGATCGCCCTGCAGGTTGGCGGCCGGTACGGGTTCGCATTGGCCGGCGGAAACGCATAGCCGCACACGGGATCCTCGACCGCCCCAGCGAAGACGCCGACCTGTTCGTCGACTGGCAACCCCGCGCCGACTTCCCCACCGCCGTGGACGAGGTGATCACCGCTTACCGCGCCGAAGGCTTCCGCGTCGACATCGACCTTCGACTCGACACCTTCGCGCGGCTGCACGTCGCCGACCCAACCCACCCCGACCAGCAGCACCGCGTGGAACTGGTCGCTAACTGGCGCGCCCAGCCGCCCGCCATGGTCACTAATCCCATCCTGGTGCGCACGGTGAGTCGACCTGGTCCACCATCGACACACTCTGTCCAGCTGCCGACTCTCCGCATTGACCCGGGCGCGAACCGTAGCTGAGGTGCGCGCCGAAGCGGTACGTTGAGCGCCTTCCACCCACTCGCTGCGCTGACGGGCAGGTCCGACGCCATGCCGTCCATCACCGTTCAGGTCTCGATCACCGTTGTCGGCAGCACACCCGTCACACCCATCCGGGTCGAGGCCACCGTGCGCGGGCAGGCGGGCATTGTCGTTCTGGATGCCGCGACGCTGGACCCGAGTGGTCGCTGCGCGTTGACCTACGACACGGAGGTGGCGCGCGACGTGTCGGTGGAGGAGCGACCGCTGGTGCGGCTGCGCGCGATGGCCGGCGACGCCCCGCTCCCGGTGCGCGGGCGCCCGGCTGTCTGGCCCTACGATGACGCCCCGGATGCCGTCGAGATCCTCGTCGCGGTCGATGACGATCACCGCCCGGTGGCCGTGCCCGGGACGGTGTCCGCCGCGGCGGACGGCGCGCCGCTGCCCGGGTTGACCGTCACCGCGATCTTGACCGCGGGTCCGCGCCGACGGCAGACGCTCGCGTCCGTGGTCAGCGACCAGCAAGGCGCCTTCCGGGTCGTCTACGACCCGGAAGGCTTCCCGTCCTGGGCGCAGCAGAAACTGGCGGCCGTTTCGCTCGAGGTGACCAGCAACGACATGACCGTTTCGGTCATGGACGGGCGTTGGCGATGGGCGGTCGGACAGGAGCCCGATCGTGCCGACATCCTCGTTGACGTCGAGGGCCCGAAGCCGGGCGGCGAGCCGGGAGAGCCGCAACCCCGGGTGAGCGGCACCATCCGGCACACCGACGGATCGGTCATCGCGGGTGTCCGGGTCGAGGCGGTGCAGCTCGACCTCGTGGGCGAGCAGGTCCTGGCGTCGGCGACGACCGGGGCCGACGGCACCTATCAGTTCCCCCACGAACCCGAGGCTTCGCCCTTGTTCATCCGGGTGATCAACGAGGACGGACGTCCGATCGCCGCGTCTCCACCCGTGAACGGCGCCGCCTCGCCACAAATGGACGTCTACGTCCGGGACGAGCGTTTGCGCGGACCGTCCGATTTCCTGCGCGTGCACGAGGCGGTCGCGCCGCTGATCGAGGGCCACGACCTGGCCGCACTCCGGTCGCACGCGGTCGGCGTCCTGGTCCGCCGAACCGGTCTCCACCGTAAGCAGATCACTCCCTACCTGCTCGCGCGGCGACAGGCCGCGGCCATCGGGGTCGACCCGGAGGCGCTCTATGGGCTGATCCGCACCGGTGGCACGCGTACGGCCGGACGGTTGCTCAACGCGAGCGAGGCCAGCATCGTCCGTCGGCTGGCGAGCGCGGGTACGGCCAACATCGTTTCCCTGGCCGTCGGGGCGTCCGGGACGGCGGTGTACCGGAAGCTGCGCGCAGCCCTCGCGCGCGACGCCGCCAGCCGTACCGCGCCCGGCACGTTCGGTGCTCTGTTGATGACGACATCGATGAACGAGTCGCAGCGCAGCGCCTTCGTCGCACGCCACCTACGACACGCGGGGGACCCACGGGGGTTCTGGGCGCAACTTCGCACGGACCCGGAGTTCGGTCCGGCGGCGGTGGACGATGTGCAGCTCAGCCTCCACCTCGGCGTGCTCACGGAGAATCACCAGCCGCTGGTCGCCGCGCTCAGAAGCGACGCCGGCATCCGGCGCGCGCGTGACCTCGTGCGGTTGACCGAGACCGACTGGCTCAGCCACATCCGCAGCACGCGCGCCGGGCGCCCCGTCGGGGTCCCGGCCTCCATCCCTGGCGCGGCGCAGGCCGAGCGGGAGGCGGCGTATGCGCGGCGTCTGGTGGAGAACGCGGAGCGGGCGTGGCCAACGGCCAGCGTCGCGGCGCGCATGCGCGGTGATGACTTCACCGGCAAGGACCTGTTGGTGCCTTTCCTCGAGGCGAACGAGGACTTCGACTTCGCGCGAACCCCGGCGCGCGCGTGGCTGACCTCCGGCGACGCCGTCCTCCCCGACGGTCCGAGCGAGGAACTGCTGGACGTGGTCACCCGCCACCAGCGCCTGTTCCGGATCGCCTCGTCGGTGGATCGCTGGCGCTCCATGCTCGCGCTGGACGCTGCCGGCATCGCATCGGCGCGCGACGTCGTGCGTACTGGCAAGCACGCCTTCGTTACGCGCTTCGCGAGCGCGGTCGGTGGCGAGCCGGCGGCCCGTGCGATCTACGAGTCCGCGGCAGTGCAAGCGTCCCGGGCGGCGAACCTGGTGGCCGGCCTCGGCACTGCGTACCAGGGCCCGGCCGTCATGACGGTGCCGGACGTCGGCGCCGCCGTGGCCGGCCTGCCGGAGTCGAGCGGGCTTCCCGAATGGCGCAGCCTGTTCGGCAGCATCGACTTCTGCGCCTGCGAGCACTGTCGCTCGATCCTGAGCCCGGCGGCGTACCTCACCGACCTGCTGCACTGGCTCGAGGACGAGGGCGCCCTGCAACCGCTGCGCGAGCGGCGCCCGGATCTGTTCGCCCTGGAGCTCTCCTGCGAGAACACGAACACTGTCGTGCCCCACGTGGACCTCGTGCTGGAGGTGCTCGAGAACCGGGTGGCCGGGATCGCATCGCTGCCGGCCGAGGAGCACACGGCCTCGACCCTGCCGTCGGAAGTCCTGCTCGCCCATCCCGAATACCTGAATCAGCGGGTCTATGACGGGGTGCTGGCGACGGCGGCGTACCCCTTCGATCTTCCGTTCGACCTGACCGCGCTGCAGGCGCGGGTGTACCTGGAACAGCAGGGGGTACGGCGGCCAGAGCTCATGGAGGCATTCCGGCGCGGCTCGGTGCCGAGCGATGTCTCCGTCGCCTCCGAGGACCTGGGCCTCACCAGCCTCGAACGGCGGCTCGTGACCGGCCGCTCCGGCCGCACGCAGCAGGAACTGTGGGGCTTTCCGGCCGGCTCCGGCACGTGGACCGACACGCTGGCGGAGGCGACCCGGTTCCTGGACCGCAGCGGGCTCTCCTTCCCGGAACTGCTGGATCTGCTCCACGTCACGTGGGTCAATCCCGGGTGGAGGTTCGGCCTCGTCTCACCCGAGGGCGAGTCGCATTGCGATCTGGCGCAGATGACACTGCAGGACGCGACCCGGGCGCATCCGGAGAGCGACTTCTACGACCGTGCCCGGCGCTTCGTGCGGCTGTGGCGCCGTCTCGACTGGTCGATCATCGACCTGGACAAGGTACTGATCGCCCTCGGCGCGGCGCAGATCGACGACGCCGTGATCGAGAGCATCTCCCACATCCGGCGCATCCGCGCCGCCGTGCGCATCGATCTGCCGGCGCTGCTCTCGCTGTGGGGCGACCTCGACATGAAGCTCGACCGGCCGGGTCGCGACGTGCCGATCGTGCCGCTGTACGACCGGGTGTTCCTCGATCGCGCGGTCGCCGCCGACGAGGCGACGTGGCCGTTCCGGCTGGACGAGAACCGCGATCTGGCTCTCGCCGGCGACCCGCTGTCCGCCTGGACCGTCGAGTTGCAGGCGGCGCTGGGTGTGACGGCGGAGGAGCTCGACGAGATCCTCGAGCCGGACATGACTCTCGCGATATCCACACTGTCCCGGCTCTACCGCACGGTGGCGCTCGCCCGGGCATTGAAACTCCCGGTCGGTGACGTCCTGGCCTTCCGCGAGCTCTTCGCGCGGCTCGATGAGCCGGCCGATCCGTTCGTCGCGGACGACGGCACCCTCGACACGCGGGCGACCCTGCGCTTCATCGACGAGGTCCGGGCGGTCAAGGACGCCGGCTTCACCGCCGACGACCTGCTCTACCTGCTCGGGCACGACGCGGACGCGGCGCTGTCCGTCGGTCCCGACGAGACGGCGCAGTCGGTGTTCCTCACCGAACTGCAGGCGGGCCTGCTGGCGGTCGAAGCCGAGGCCGTCGTCGAGCCCGACCCCACCGGTGAGATCACCCAGCAACTGCTGTCGGAGATCGTGGACGCCGCCGACCTCGACGCTGTCCTGGCGCTGATCGACGGCGGTGCGCCGGTCGACCCTGCCGAGCGGGAACGGCTCTACGCCACGTACCTCGCGCTCTTCATCACCGACGTCGACCCGCGCACCCTCGGCTTCGCGGCGATGCCGGCCGCAGTGCGCTACGCCTTCGTGCTGGAACGTCTGGTGCCGTACCTCGCGACGGTACGTAAGCAGTTGCTGGTCCAGCAGAAGGTCGCGAGCCTGCTGGCGCTGGAGCGGGAGCAGTCCGACGCACTCCTGGCGCTCGCGCCGGCCGCGGTTCTGGACGATCCGACCGCCGAGGGCACGACCGACCTGCTGGGCGTGTTCATGAGCCGCGGGTTCGTCGACGCGCCGGTGCTCGGTGCGGCGAGCGACCACCCGGCTGCCTTCGCGACGCTCACGTGGCTCGACAAGATCGCGACGGTGTTCGGCAAGCTCGGTGTCGGCGTCGAGGAACAGGCATGGCTGCTGTCCGGCGGCATCCCCGCGGGCATGCTGGATCCCGCTGCTCTGCCGCTCGCCGCCACGGCCGACGCGGCGGCGCTCTACGTGCGCTGGCGTGCCCTGCGCGAGGCGCTCCGCCTGCGCGAACGGATTCCGGGCAGCGCCCCCTCCGTCATCGAGCTGCTCAGCTCGGCCGGCGACCCCACCATCGCCCGCGACGACCTGCTGGGGCTGCTGCACGACCGCACCGGCTGGTCGTTCGAGGCGGACAGCGCGGTCTACAGCGATCTGCGCTGGCTGGCCGATGAGTTCGGCTTCAACCGAGCGGCGGCGTTCCGGGACGGCACCGCGTTGCACACCCTCGCCGACAGCTTCGGCGTGCTGCGCAAGGTCGGCGTGACGGCGCAGCAGGCGGCCGGCTGGGCGTCGGCCGACGTGACTCCCGGTGTGGCCGGCGCCGTGGTACTCGCGGCCAAGGCCGACTACGAGCCGACCCGCTGGTACGACGTCGCGCGCCCGCTGCGGAACAAGCTGCGGGACAGGCAGTGCGCGGCACTGGTCTCCTGGCTGGTCTCCAACACCCCTGGGCTCGACGACCCCGCGGATCTCTTCGCCGACGTCCTCGTCGATGTCGAGATGGATCCGTGCATGCTCACCTCGCGCATCGTTCAGGCCATCGGCTCGGTACAGCTGTATGTGCAGCGGTGTTTCCTCAACCTCGAGACGCCGGATCTCGACGCCGGCGCGGAGGAACGCTGGGCGTGGATGCGCAACTACCGGGTCTGGGAGGCCAACCGGCGGGTCTTCCTCTACCCGGAGAACTGGCTCTGGCCGGAGCTGCGTGACGACAAGTCGGAGATCTTCACGGCGCTGGAGACCGACCTGCTCCAGGCGCCCATCACCGACGCGACGGCGGAGCATGCCTATCTGACATACCTGCAGAGCCTGCTTCAGGTGTCGCGCCTGGAGATCGTGGCCTACTACCACGAAGAGGAGGAGGACGCGGAGGCTGCCGTCGACGTGCTCCACGTGTTCGGGCGGACCCCGAACCTGCCGCGGGTCTACTTCCACCGGAGTCGCGCGGCCGGCGTCTGGTCGCCCTGGGCCAAGATCGACCTCGACATCGAGGGCGACCACCTCATTCCCGTGATCCACAACCGTCGGATGATGGTGTTCTGGCCGATCTTCATCGAACAGGCGCTGGACAACAACGATGGTGATCCGCCGGCGAAGTTCCTGACCGTCCAGCTCGCGCACAGCGAGAACCGCGACGGAGGATGGACGCCGAAGCAGGTTTCCCAGCAGGAGATCGACACCAGGGCGGCGTACACCGGAATCGCTCCGAGCTATCAACGGCACGCGTTCCAGTTCCGGCCGACCCGAGCCGAGCGCGGATCGCTCGAGATCGAGTGCGTCTTCTCGCACACCGCCTATGACTACGACGGTGCGTGGTCGTGCGGTAAATTTATCTTCGACGACTGTACGGGCGCCGTTCTAGCCGTGACCGAGCCGACCCCGGACGCCGTTGTGTATCCGACGAGGACCACGTCATCCTCCTCCCGCCTGAGCGTCAACCTCGGTGGATCGGCTCTGTTCCAGAATGACCCCCCCGCTGCCTGGTTCTCGGCCGGGCCGGTCGACGCCGGCAAGAACCTGATCGCCGATGAGAGCGCGGAGAACATTCTGGCGCTGGAAACCCCCCTCGATGGCACCTACTACACCGTCGCGCGGCAGTACAACGAGTTCGCCTCGCAGGGGCCGTTCTTCTACTTCGACACCGAGCGCACCTTCCTCGTCGAGCCGGCGCAGGGCTTGTCGCCGACGGACTACGCCCACCAGTTCGAGACCGATGCGATCGGGGCCGACGCACCGGGGAAAACCGGCGGCAGCGTGGCCTACGAAGGTTTCGACGTCGACGTCGACGACGACAGGGACGGGACCGGCGGCGTGCTGCTGTTCGACCGCTCGGTCGACACGATCGCGCCACTCGACGCCCACGCCGCCGACCTGATCGCGGCGACGGCACGCTCGACCTCGACGCCCGCCAGCAACCTCGCCGAGACGAACACGGCGGAGCCGTTCGGCATCAGCATCGGGCCACCGGCTTCGCAGAAACCCACCGCGGGCGATCCCTTCGCGCAGACGGCCGCCGGCATCCAGCACTCTGCCGACTATGCGGGCGCGTTGCTGTACAACGACCTCGCCACACAGCAGGAGGACCGCGCGCTGCAGGCCTACGGCGCGGTGGACACCGGTGTGCTCGGGGATCCGGTCTGGACCTACACCTTCAACCTCCACTTCCACCCGTTCGCCTGCCGCTTCATCAAAGAGGTCCGGCGGGGCGGTGTCGACGGACTTCTCGCACCGGCGGACGAGGACAGCGGAACGGCGTCGCAGACACTCGCTCGCCAGAAACTCGCCCGCTTCGACGTCTTCGAGCAGACCTACCAGCCATCCGAGTCCGTCGTCGTCGAGCCGTACCCGGTCGAGAACATCCAGTTCGGCGCCTCCGGGGCCTATTCGATCTACAACTGGGAGCTGTTCTTCCACATCCCGCTGCTCATCGCCGACCGGCTCCGGCGCGAGGGTCGCTTCGACGAGGCCCTGCGCTGGTTCCACTTCCTCTTCCAGCCGACGAACCGCAACCCCGCGTACGACCCGCCCTACCGGTACTGGATGGTCAAACCCTTCACCTCCGACGTGGGGGAAACGATTCAGACCATGCTGACCACGCTGGCCGGCGACGATCCGAGCCCGGAGTCCGTCGAGCTGCGCGCTGAT
>NZ_JBFAMU010000066.1:0-17544 GCF_040656655.1 Micromonospora sp. NPDC049799 | reverse complement strand
GGCGGGCGGCGGCCCGTCGGGGGGCCGGACCGCGGCCGGGCCGTTGCTGGTCGGCGAGGGCGCCTTCGTCACTCACGAGCACGCCACCTCCGGCACCGCCCGCATCATCCGTACGCCGGACGGCCGGCACCGGCTGGAACTGGTGGGCCTGGACACGTCGAACGGTCCGGACCTGCGGGTCTGGCTGACCGACCAACCCGTCCGCTCCGGCACCGCCGGCTGGCGGGTCTTCGACGACGGTCGGTGGGTGGAGCTGGGCCGGCTCAAGGGCAACCGGGGCGACCAGGCGTACGACATCCCGGCCGACGTCGACCTGGCCGGTCTGACCAGCGTGTCGATCTGGTGCAAGCGGTTCGCGGTGTCCTTCGGAGCGGCCCCGCTGACACCGGTCGGCTGACCCCGGGAGGCCCTCGTCACCCGACCTCGCCCGGCCCGGGTGGAGTGGCACTCGACCGATCACCCGGTGGACTGAGAAACTGTGTGCCGGTCGCGGTCTTGGGGGTCAGATGAGCAACGGGTGGGTGCTGCCCGACGAGGTGCTTCGGGACGCGCCGGCGTACACGCCGCGCCCGGGTGAACTGGCCGACCTGGAGTTGTTGCTGACCGGGGCGTACGCCCCGCTCGCCGGCTTCATGACGCGCGCCGACCTGGTCTCGGTCAGCCGGCGGGGCCGGTTGGCCGACGGCACGCCGTGGCCGGTGGCGGTGACCCTCCAGGTGCCGGCGGCACTGGCCCAGGGGCTGGATCCGCGCGATCCGGCGCGGCGCACGCTGGTGCTAGCCGACGCCGAGGGCGCGCCGGTGGCGGCGCTGGACGTCGCCGACACGTGGCCGGTCCGCGAGGGCGTGGCGGGCGTCGGAGGGCCGGTCCACCGGCTGGGTGACGGAGGTCACGGTCCGTTCCAGCGGCTGCGCCGCACCCCCGAGGAGGTACGCGGGCTGCTGCCGCCCGGCCGTGTCCTCGGGGTGATCGCCGACCGGCCGTTGCACCGGCCCCAGCTCGCGCAGATCGCGCACGCCGCCCGCACCCTCGCGGCTCACCTGCTGGTGCTGATCCCGGTGGGCGAGGACGGCGGTGGGGGGTTGCCGCCGGAGGCGCTGGTCCGCAGCGTCTTCGCCGCGCGGGACCGGATGCCCCCGGCCACCCTGGTGGGCGTGCCGCTGTCCCGACGTCGGGAGGAGATCAGCGACGCCCTGCTGCGGGCGCGGGTGGCGGCGGCCTACGGCGTGACCCACCTGCTCTCCACCGGCGAGACGCTCTCCGGTGCCGGGCTGCGGGTGCTGGTGCCCCGCGAGCTGGCGTACGACAACCGGGACGGGCAGTGGCGCTGGCGGGAGGACATCCCGCCGCGTAACCGGCGGCTGGCGCTGACCCAGGCGGAGATCGACGACCTGCTGGACCGCGGTTTCCCGCTGCCCGAGTGGCACACCCCGCCGGCGGTGGCGAAGGAGCTCGTCCGGGCCCGGCCGCCCCGGCGGTACCGGGGGTTGGTGATCTTCCTGACCGGCCTGTCGGGCTCGGGCAAGTCGACGGTCGCCCGGGGGCTCGCCGACGTCCTGCGGGAGCAGGGCGACCGCACGGTGACCCTGCTCGACGGTGACGTGGTGCGGCGGGAACTCTCGGCCGGGCTGAGCTTCAGCAAGGCCGACCGGGACCTGAACGTCCGGCGGATCGGCTGGGTGGCCGCCGAGATCGCCCGGCACCGGGGGGTGGGGATCTGCTGCCCCATCGCCCCGTACGCGCAGGCCCGCGCGACCGCCCGGGAGATGGCGCTGACCGCCGGGGCGGGCTTCGTGCTGGTCCACGTCGCCACCCCGCTGGAGGTCTGCGAGCAGCGGGACCGCAAGGGCCTGTACGCGCGGGCCCGCGCCGGCCTGCTGACCGGGATGACCGGCATCGACGACCCGTACGAGGAGCCGACCGACGCCGACCTGGTGCTCGACACGACCGACATGCCGATCGACGAGGCCGTGCAGGCGGTGCTGCACCACCTGACCGAGACCGGCTGGGTCGAGCCCAAACTGCCGGCCGTCTGAGCCGCACCGCCCTGCTCCGGCGGGTCCGACCGACCCGCTCCCTTCCGTGGTCGCCCCGCGCGCGCTAGTGTTCGTTCTTGTTGGAACACGTTGGACCGCGTGAGAGTGCGCGGCGGGACGGAGGTGCTCGGTTGCTCGCCCAGCAGCGGCAGACCGCCATCCTCAACCGGGTACGGGCCACCGGCGGCGTCCGCGTCACCGAGCTGGCCGCCGAGTTCGGCGTCTCCGACATGACCATCCGCCGCGACCTGGACGTGCTGCACGACCGGGGACTGCTGGCGAAGGTGCACGGCGGCGCCACGGTGACCGGGCCGGGCTCGACCGACGAGCCGGGCTTCCGGGCGAAGTCGGTCCGCCAGCTCGCCGAGAAGGCGGCCATCGCCCACCGCGCCGCCGAACTGGTCCGGCCGGGCGCCGCCATCGCTCTCTCCGCCGGTACCACCACCGCTGAGCTGGCCCGCCGGCTGGTCGACGTGCCGGGCCTGACCGTGGTGACCAACTCCCTGCCGGTCGCCGAGATCCTGCACGCGTCCGGGCGGCCCGACCAGACGGTGATCCTGACCGGCGGCGTGCGGACACCCTCGGACGCCCTGGTCGGCCCGCTCGCCGTCGGCGCGATCCGGTCGCTGCACCTGGACCTGCTGTTCCTCGGCGTGCACGGGATCACCGAGCGGGCCGGCTTCACCACACCGAACCTGATGGAGGCGGAGACCGACCGGGCCCTGGTGGCCGCCGCCGACCGCCTGGTCGTGCTGGCGGACCACACGAAGTGGGGCACCGTCGGCATCTCCTCCATCGTCGAGCTCGCCGCCGCCCACGTCCTGGTCACCGACGACCGGTTGCCCGCCGCCGCCCGGCGGGTGCTCGACGAGCAGGTGGACGAGCTGGTGATCGTGACCGGGACGGGCGCGGGACGGGCCACGCCGACGAACGAAGGGGTGGCGGAGTGAAGCGCACCGCGATCGAGCTGGCCGACGGCCGCGAACTGGTCTACTTCGACGAGCGCGACGACGCCGTCCGGGACCAGCCGGACCGCCGCGAACTGCCGCCACCCCCGCCGGCGTCCCAACTCCGGTACGACCCGCTGACCGACGAGTGGGTGGCGGTCGCCGTGCACCGGCAGACCCGGACCTTCCTGCCGCCAGCCGACCAGTGCCCGCTGTGCCCGTCGACCGCCGACCGGCTCAGCGAGGTGCCGGCCCCCGACTACGACGTGGTCGTATTCGAGAACCGCTTCCCGTCGCTCAGCGGCCGGGTCGCCGACGAACCGGCGGAGATCACCCCCTTCACGCCGGTCCGCCCCGGCCAGGGCCGCTGCGAGGTGGTCTGCTTCACCGACGACCACAACGCGTCCTTCGCCAGCCTGCCGCCGCGTCGCGTGCGCACCGTGCTGGACGCGCTCGCCGACCGCACGCTGGCACTGGCCGAGCTGCCGGGCGTGGAGCAGGTCTTCTGCTTCGAGAACCGGGGCGTGGAGATCGGCGTGACCCTGCACCACCCGCACGGGCAGGTCTACGCGTACCCCTTCCTCACGCCGCGCACCCGGTCACTGCTGGCCGCCGCCCGCCGGCACGCCGAGCGCACCGGGGGCCGCAACCTGTACGCGGACGTGCTCGCCGCCGAGCGCGCCGCCGGCGACCGCGTGGTCGCCGCCAACGAGCACTGGACGGCGTACGTCCCGGCGGCCGCCCGGTGGCCGTTCGAGGTGCACGTCGCGCCGCACCGGCCGGTGCCGGACATCCCCGCGCTGGACGACGCCGAGCGGGCCGCCTTCGGGCCGCTCTACCTGGACGTGCTGCGCCGCTTCGACGGCCTCTTCGACATGCCGATGCCGTACATCTCGGCCTGGCACCAGGCCCCGGTACGCATCGATCGCGAGCTGGGCCACCTGCACCTTCAGCTGTTCAGCATCCGCCGGGCGAAGGACAAGCTGAAGTACCTGGCCGGCTCCGAGTCCGGGATGGGCGTCTTCATCAACGACATCGCCCCCGAACGCGCCGCCGAACTCCTCCGCGCCGTGTGAAGGACGAATGGGCCGGGGGCGCTCCGGCGCAGCATGCGCCGCCGGCCCATTCGCAAGGGCGCCTTCTTAACACCGCCTCCGACGCGGCGTCAGACTCGGGCGCGGCGTTCTGGAGACAGGGCGCGGGGGGCCCGGGACAGGGCCCCCCGCAGGGAAGGGACGGCTGGCTGTGCACGACAGCCGGGAAGGCTGGCTGATCGGCACGCGGGTCGCGAGGCGACTTCGGTCAACCTTCCTGGACGCGACTGGCATCTCGTCCACCCAGGTCAACGAGGCGCGCCGAGGCGAGTGACGGTATTTGGCGAATCGCACCCCGTCACGGCCCGTACCGGGCCCTGACGCGCGGAAGCCCGCCGGCGTGGTGCCGACGGGCTCCCGGGCGTACGGGGTGAACTCAGGCGGAGAGCCTGCGCGCCAGGTTCTCGTCGAGCGCGTTCATGAACTCGTCGGTGGTCAGCCACGGGGCGTCCCGCGAGATGAGCAGCGCGAGGTCCTTGGTCATCTGGCCACCCTCGACGGTGTCGACGATGACCTGCTCCAGGGTGTTGGCGAACTCGGTGACCGCCGGGGTGCCGTCCAGCTTGCCCCGGTGGGCCAGGCCCCGGGTCCAGGCGTAGATCGAGGCGATCGGGTTGGTCGAGGTCTTCTCGCCCTTCTGGTACTGCCGGTAGTGCCGGGTGACCGTGCCGTGCGCGGCCTCGGCCTCGACGGTGCGGCCGTCCGGGGAGAGCAGGACCGAGGTCATCAGGCCGAGCGAGCCGAAGCCCTGCGCGACGGTGTCGGACTGCACGTCACCGTCGTAGTTCTTGCAGGCCCAGACGTAGCCGCCTTCCCACTTGAGCGCGGCGGCCACCATGTCGTCGATGAGCCGGTGCTCGTAGGTGATGCCGGCGGCGTCGAACTCGGCCTTGAACTCGTTCTCGAACACCTCGGCGAAGATGTCCTTGAAGCGACCGTCGTACGCCTTCAGGATGGTGTTCTTGGTCGACAGGTAGACCGGGTAGTTGCGGTCCAGGCCGTACCGGAACGAGGCCCGGGCGAAGTCCCGGATGGACTCGTCGAAGTTGTACATGCCCATGGCGATGCCGCCGCCGGAGAAGTTGGCGACCTCCATCTCCATCGGGGCGCCGCCGTCGGCGGGCGTGTAGGTGATGGTCACCTTGCCCGGGCCGGGGACGACGAAGTCGGTGGCCTTGTACTGGTCGCCGTGGGCGTGACGGCCGATGATGATCGGCTTGGTCCAGCCCGGCACCAGCCGCGGGACGTTGGACATGATGATCGGCTCACGGAAGACGACGCCGCCGAGGATGTTGCGGATGGTGCCGTTCGGCGACCGCCACATCTTCTTCAGGCCGAACTCCTCGACCCGGGCCTCGTCCGGGGTGATGGTGGCGCACTTGACGCCTACGCCGTGCTCCTTGATGGCGTTGGCGGCGTCGACGGTGACCTGGTCGTCGGTTTCGTCGCGGTGCTGGATCGACAGGTCGTAGTAGTGGAGGTCGACGTCGAGGTAGGGCAGGATCAGCTGCTCCCGGATCTGCTTCCAGATGATCCGGGTCATCTCGTCGCCGTCGAGCTCCACGACCGGGTTGTTTACCTTGATCTTCGCCATCGGCCGGCGCTCCTCTCGGGGGACACGTGCTCAAGCAGTACGAGCGTACTGGAAACTGGCCGGCACCTCCGAGCCGGCCTCGGCCGGGAGAGTGACCGGGCAGCCGACGCGGGAGATCACTGGCATCATCGGCCGATGCCACTGAGCCGCATCCTCGGGTCTATCACGGTCACCGCACTGAGCGACGGCGAGGGGCCGTTCTTCCAACCGCGCGAGGAGGCGTTCCCGGACGCCACGCCCGAGCAGTGGCGCGCGGCGGACCGCCGTGACCCGGCGTCGACGACGGCGGACGGACGGTGGTGGTTGTCCTTCCGCAGCTTCGCGCTGCGCGCCGGGGACGGGCCGGCTCCCGGAGAAACTGGCCGCCGCCGGCATCGAGCCCGCCGACGTCCGTACGGTCGTCCTCACTTATGACCCCGGGGTACGACTGCTGCCGACCCCGGGACACACCGCCGGCCACCAGTCGGTGCTGGTGGAGGCGGCCCACGCAAGATCGTGCTTGTTCCTTGAAGTAGTGGCCTCCCCGACAACAGGAGGCCACTACTTCCATGTTCGAACGTGATCTTGGCCCTCGCGCGGCGCGAAAGGGGGCACGCCGATGTGCCGGCGTGCCCCCTTCGGGTCGTGCTGATGGATCACATGCTGGCGACGTCGGCCTGCTTGGCGCGGACGGCCTCGGCGGCCTCCTTGAGACTCGCCAGCTCGTCGGCGTCCAGGTCGGTCTCGACGACCCGCTTGACGCCCTCGGCGCCGATCTCGGCCTCGACGCCCAGGTACACGCCGGCGATGCCGTACTCGCCGTCGACCCAGGCGCAGACCGGCATGACCTCGCCGGAGTCCTCCGCGACGGCCTTGGCCATGCGGGCGGCGGCGGCGGACGGGGCGTAGTACGCCGAGCCGGTCTTCAGCAGCGCGACGACCTCGGCGCCACCGTTGCGGGTCTTGACGACCAGCTCCTCGATCTGCTCGGCCGGCATGGCCTCGCGCAGCGGCTTGCCGTTGACGGTGCTCTTCGACGGGACCGGAACCATCGTGTCGCCGTGCGAGCCGAGGGTCAGGGTCCGGACCGACTTCACCGGTACGCCGAGCGCCTCGGCGACGAAGTTGGTGAACCGGGCGGTGTCGAGCATGCCGGCCTGGCCGAGCACCCGGTTCTTCGGGAACTGGGTGGCGAGCTGGGCCAGCGCGGTCATCTCGTCCAGCGGGTTGGAGACGACGATGACGACCGCGTTCGGGGCGTACTTGGCGACGTTCTCGGACACCTGTCGCACGATCTTGGCGTTGGTCTCCAGCAGGTCCATCCGGCTCATGCCCGGCTTGCGGGGCAGGCCGGCGGTGATGACGACGACGTCCGAGCCCTCGATGGCCTCGTAGCCCTCGCCGTTCGGGCCGGTGGTGACGCCGACGACCTTGGTCTCGAAGCCCTCGACCGCGCGCGACTGGTTGAGGTCCAGGGCGAGACCCGCGGGCTTGCCCTCCACGATGTCGGTGATCACGACGGTGTCGAAGACGTCGTACTCGGCCAGGCGCTGTGCGGTGGTGGAGCCGTAGAAGCCGGCCCCGACGACAGTGACCTTCTTACCCATGGTCGTCCCACTCCCTGATACCAGTCGGTTTTCCGGACCGTATCAGTCATCCTGGCACCGATCGGGCCAGGGGCGGCGACCATCGCCGGGATGGGGTGAACGTCACCGCCGTCCGGTCCGGCCCCCTCAGTCGCGCTCGGCCCGCTCGACCACGTTGGTGAGAAGCATGGCGCGGGTCATCGGGCCGACGCCGCCCGGCATCGGGACCAGCGCACCGGCCACCTCGGCCACCCCGGGGTCGACGTCGCCGGTGTAGCGGCCCTTGCCGTCCGGGCCGATCACCCGGGTGATGCCCACGTCCACCACCACCGCGCCCGGATTGATCATGTCGGCGGTGAGCAGGCCCGGTACGCCCGCCGCCACGATGACGATGTCGGCGGCGCGAGTGTGCGAGGGGAGGTCCAGGGTGCCGGTGTGGCACAGGGTCACGGTGGCGTTCTCGCTGCGCCGGGTCAGCAGCAGGCCCAGCGGGCGGCCGACGGTGTTGCCCCGGCCGACGACCGCGACCTTGGCGCCGCGCAGCGCGACGTCGTGCCGGCGGAGCAGTTCCACGATGCCGCGCGGGGTGCAGGGCAGGGGTCCGGGGTAGCCCAGCACGAGCCGGCCCAGGTTGACCGGGTGCAGGCCGTCGGCGTCCTTGTCCGGGTCGATCAGCTCCAGCACCCGCTGGGTGTCCAGGTGGCCGGGCAGCGGCAGTTGGACGATGTACCCGTGGCAGGCCGGGTCGGCGTTCAGGTCGGCCAGGACCGCGTCGACCTGGTCCTGCGTGGCGTCGGCGGGCAGCTCACGCCGGATGGAGGAGATGCCGACCTCTGCGCAGTCCCGGTGCTTGCCGTTGACGTACGCCTGGGAACCGGGGTCCGCGCCGACCAGCACGGTGCCGAGTCCCGGCGTGATCCCGCGTTCCGCAAGTGCCTTCACCCGCGTCCGCAACTCGTCCTTGATCTCGGCCGCGGTCGCCTTGCCGTCCAGAAGCGTCGCCGTCACGCCCAGATCGTCTCACGGCCGCCTCCCACGATCGCGACGACCTGCGCAGCCCGTCGGGCGGACCATCGGACGCGCCGCAAGGTAACGGTGAGTGAAGTGCGCTTAGTCACTGTGCGTGATTTCCTGTTGAGCCCCTCACAGCCGTAGCCGACGAGGGGATTGCCGAGGGCGCAAACCGCGTGGGCACCACCAGACGACTCAAGCGTGCCGAACCGGGCCCTCCCTCGCCACCAACGACCGCCGATAGGCGCTGGTGAAGGCGCTTACCCCACGAGCCTCTTAGCAGGAGCAGGCACCGAGGGCAAGACGGTCGGGACCGCACCGTTATCGCTTCGCAACGCCCTCGTTGCCGAAGGGCACCGGACGACCTACCGTTGCCGAACGTTGCGCAGCGTCACCCAACGCCGGGCCTGACTGCGCAGCGTGAGGAGATGAGGAGACCCCATGCGAGTTCGTAGGCTGGCTGCCTGGACCGCTCTCCCGCTCGCGGTGACCCTGGGCCTGGTGGCCTGCGGCTCGGGCGGCGGCAGCGGATCCGGCGAGAGCGACCCCAACGCGGCCGTGCGGATCGAGATCGCCGAGCCGCAGCACCTGGTGCCGACCAACACCAACGAGACGAGCGGCTCGCAGGTGCTCAGCGCCCTGTTCAGCCCGCTGGTCGACTACGACGACGCCAACAAGGCGGTCGAGCAGGCGGCCGAGTCGGTGACGTCGTCGGACAACACCGTCTGGACGATCAAGCTGAAGGACGGCTACACCTTCCACAACGGCGAGAAGGTCACCGCCGAGAACTACATCGACGCGTGGAACTACGGCGCGTACGCCCCGAACGGTCAGAACTCGAGCTACTTCTACGAGAAGATCGCCGGGTACGAGGACCTGCAGGGTGAGAAGCCGAAGGCCGACAAGCTCACCGGCCTGAAGAAGGTCGACGACCTGACCTTCACCGTCACGCTGTCCCAGCCGTACGCCGAGTTCAAGACCATGCTCGGCTACACCGCCTTCTACCCGATGCCGAAGGCCGCGTTCTCCGCGCCCGGCGTGCTGGCCGAGGGCTACGAGCAGGCGCCGATCGGTCAGGGCCCGTTCAAGATGAAGGGCACCTGGCAGCACGACGCCAAGGTCGAGGTCGAGAAGTACGACGCCTTCCCCGGCGACAAGCCGAAGGTGGCCGGCGTCGAGTTCCGGATCTACCAGCAGCAGACCGCCGCGTACGCGGACGTGCTGTCGGACAACCTCGACGTGATCAAGACGATCCCGACCGAGAACCTGTCGACCGCCTCGACGGACCTGGGCGACCGGTTCAAGCAGAGCCCCGCCTCGACGTTCCAGATGCTGGCCTTCCCGACCTTCCAGAAGGAGTACAGCAACCCGGACGTCCGCAAGGCCATCTCGATGGCGATCGACCGTGACGAGATCACCAAGTCGATCTTCAAGGACTCGCAGAAGCCGGCGCGCGCCTTCACCTCGCCGGTCGTCGCGGGCTTCCGCGACAACACCATCGGCGAGGCCGGCCAGTTCGACGCCGCGAAGGCCAAGGCCCTGTACCAGGCCGCCGGCGGCCCGAGCAAGATCGAGCTGTCCTACAACGGCGACGGTGGCCACAAGGACTGGATCGACGCGACCTGCAACCAGCTCAAGGCCAACCTGGGCGTGGACTGCGTGGGCACCGCCGAGCCGAAGTTCGCCGACCTGCTGACCAAGCTCAAGGCCAAGCAGCCGGTGGGCCTGTTCCGCATGGGCTGGGTCATGGACTACCCGTCCATGGAGAACTACCTCGGCCCGCTGTACAGCACCAACGGCTCGTCGAACTACTACGGCTACAGCAACCCGGAGTTCGACAAGCTCCTGGCCGAGGGTTCGGCGGCGGCCACCGAGGAAGAGGCGATCAAGAAGTACCAGCAGGCCGAGGACCTTCTGGCCAAGGACCTGCCGGTGATTCCGCTCCGGTTCGGCCAGAACAACTTCGGTCACTCGACCAAGGTCACGAACGTGGAGATGGATCTCTTCGACCGCATCGACCTGCTGAAGATCGAGGCCGTCAAGTAACACGGCACGACGGGTCGGGCCATCGGCGGACGGTGGCCCGACCCGCCTCCCTCTTCGCCCCTTTTCAGAGAGACTGCCAAGTATGTTCCGCTTCATTCTGCGGCGTCTGCTCCAGATGGTCCTCGCGTTCTTCGGGACCACGCTGATCGTCTACGCGCTGATGTTCGCCGGTCAGGGCGACCCGATCCAGGCGCTCGCCGGCGAGCGTCCGGTCACCGCCGCCCAGCGGGCATACCTGACGGAGAAGTTCCACCTGGACCAGACCGGGGTCGGCGGCTTCTTCTACCGGTACTTCGACTACATCTCCAACCTGCTCCAGGGCGACCTCGGCCAGTCCCTCACCGGCCGGCAGATCGGCGACATCCTCGCCGACGCCTGGCCGGTCACGGTCCGGCTGGCCCTGATCGCCATGGTGGTCACCATCGTCATCGGTGTCACCGCGGGCGTCCTCGCCGGCATCCGGCGGGCCAGCATCTTCGACAACTCGACGCTGGTGCTGACCCTGCTCGTGCTCGGCATCCCGACCATCGTGCTCGCCCCGCTGGCGCAGTACTTCCTCGGCGTCCGGTGGCAGGTCTTCCCGCCCACCGCCGGTGCCGACCCGGACTGGTACGCGCTGCTGCTCCCCGGCATCGTCCTCGGCTCCCTGTCGCTGGCCACCGCGCTGCGGCTGACCCGGACCTCGGTGGCCGAGAACCTGCGCGCCGACTACGTCCGGACCGCCCGGTCCAAGGGCCTGGTCAAGCGCCGGATCGTCGGCGTGCACGTGCTGCGCAACTCGCTCATCCCGGTGGTCACCTTCCTCGGCGTCGAGTTGGGCAACCTGATGAGCGGCGCGATCATCACCGAGGGTGTCTTCAACATCCCCGGCGTGGGCTTCAACCTCTTCCGCGGGATCCGCACCGAGGACGGCCCCCTGGTGGTGGGCATCGTGAGCGTGCTCGTCATGGTCTACCTCCTCTCCAACCTGGTGGTGGACGTCCTGTACGCCGTACTCGACCCGAGGATCCGCTATGAGTGATTTCGAAACTGTGGCGGCCAGCGAGAACCAGGCCGCGCGGCGGGGCCCCTCGGGTGAGCCCGGAGCCCCCAACCAGGTCGGCGGCACCTCCACCCGCGCCGGCAAGCCGCGCAGCCTCGCCGGTGACGCCTGGCGCGACCTGCGTCGCAAGCCGATCTTCTGGATCAGCCTCACCCTGGTCGTCCTGGTCAGCGCGATGGCCGCCGTACCGGGCCTGTTCACCGGCAACGACCCCGCCGACTGCGTCCTCGCCCGACAGCACGCCGCCCCGTCCGGCTGGGCCATCTTCGGGTACGACTTCCAGGGGTGCGACACGTACGCCCGCGCGGTGTACGGTGCCCGCGCCTCCCTGCTGGTCGGCGCCCTGTCGGCGCTGCTGACCGGGGTGATCGCGCTGGTCGTCGGCATGCTGGCCGGCTTCTTCGGCCGGTGGGTCGACGCGGTGCTGTCCCGGGTGATCGACATCGTGCTCGGCATCCCGCTGCTGCTCGCCGCGATCGTGCTGCTCAAGCGGGTCAGCAGCGAGAGCTCCGCGGTGCGGATCGCGGCGGTGATCTTCGTGCTGGCGGTGCTCGGCTGGACCACCGCGGCCCGCGTCGTCCGCTCGTCGGTGATCACCGCCAAGGAGCAGGACTACGTGGCGGCCGCGCGGATGCTCGGCGCGAGCAACGGGCGGATCATGTGGCGGCACATCCTGCCGAACGCCCTCGCGCCGGCGATCGTGGTGCTGACCATCGCGCTCGGCTCGTTCATCGCCGCCGAGGCGACCCTGTCCTTCCTCGGCATCGGCCTGCGGGAGCCCACCGTCTCGTGGGGCATCGACATCAACAACGGTCGTGTGCACATGCGGGAGTCGGCGACCCCGCTGGTCGTGCCCTCGACGTTCCTCGCGCTGACCGTGCTGGCGTTCATCATGCTCGGCGACGCGATCCGTGACGCCTTCGACCCGAAGCTGCGGTGACAGACTCATGACCCACTCCGCCGTCCACCCCACCCCCGCCTCCCCGACGCCCGAGGGCGGTCACCTGCTGGAGGTACGGGACCTGCACGTCGAGTTCCGCACCGGCGAGGGCGTCGCCAAGGTCATCAACGGCGTCTCGTACCACCTGGACGCCGGTGAGACGCTCGCTGTTCTGGGCGAGTCCGGCTCCGGCAAGTCGGTCACCGCCCAGGCGATCATGGGCATCCTGGACACCCCGCCCGCGGTGATCCGCTCCGGCCAGATCCTCTACCAGGGCCGGGACCTGCTCACCCAGCCGGAGGAGAAGCGCCGGCAGGTACGGGGCAAGGAGATCGCGATGATCTTCCAGGACGCCCTGTCCGCCCTCAACCCGACCTTCCCGGTCGGTTGGCAGATCGGCGAGACGCTGCGCCAGCGGGCCGGGATGTCCCGGGGCGACGCCCGTCGCCGGGCGATCGAGCTGATGGACCTGGTGAAGATCCCGGCCGCGCAGAACCGCCTCGGCGACTACCCGCACCAGTTCTCCGGCGGCATGCGCCAGCGCGTCATGATCGCCATGGCGCTCGCGATGAACCCGAAGGTGCTCATCGCCGACGAGCCCACCACGGCGCTGGACGTCACCGTGCAGGCCCAGATCATGGACCTGCTGGCCGACCTGCGCCGAGACCTCGACATGGCGATGATCCTGATCACCCACGACCTCGGTGTGGTCGCCGGCGTCGCGGACCGGATCGCCGTCATGTACGCCGGACGGATCGTCGAGCACGCCGACGTCCGGCCGCTGTACAAGGCACCGGCCCACCCGTACACGAAGGGGTTGCTGGAGTCCATTCCGCGGATGGACCAGCGTGGGCAGCAGCTGTCGACGATCAAGGGGCTGCCGCCCAACCTGATGCGGATCCCCTCCGGCTGCCCGTTCCACCCCCGTTGCCCGTACGCGCAGCAGGTCTGCGTGGACGTCGTGCCGCACGACCTGGTCCTCGGTGACGGCCGGACCAGCGCGTGCCACTTCGCGCAGGAGGTCCATGATGACAGTGCCCGCTAGCTCCACCAAGGTCCGCGGCGAGACGGTCCTGTCCGTCGAGAACCTGGTCAAGCACTTTCCGATCAGCCGGGGCGTGGTGTTCCAGAGGCAGGTCGGCGCGGTCAAGGCCGTCGACGGGGTGAGCTTCGAGCTGCGCCGCGGCGAGACGCTCGGCATCGTCGGCGAGTCCGGCTGCGGCAAGTCCACCCTCGCCCGGCTGCTGATGCGCCTGGAGACGCCCACCTCCGGCAGCGCCACACTGGAGGGCCGGGACCTGTTCAAGGCGTCCGGTTCCGAGCTGCGCCGGCTGCGACGCAACATGCAGATGGTGCTCCAGGACCCGTACACCTCGCTCAACCCCCGGATGACGGTCGGCGACATCATCGGCGAGCCGTTCGAGATCCACCCCGAGGCGGCCCCGAAGGGCAGCCGGCAGCAGCGGGTGCAGGAACTGCTGGACGTGGTCGGCCTGAACCCCGAGCACATCAACCGGTACCCGCACCAGTTCTCCGGCGGTCAGCGCCAGCGCATCGGCATCGCCCGCGCGCTCGCCCTGAAGCCGGAGGTCCTCGTCTGCGACGAGCCGGTCTCCGCCCTGGACGTGTCGATCCAGGCGCAGGTGATCAACCTGCTCGAGCAGCTCCAGGACGAGCTGGGTCTGTCGTACGTCTTCATCGCGCACGACCTGTCGGTGGTCCGGCACATCGCCGACCGGGTCGCGGTGATGTACCTCGGGCGGATCGTGGAGATCGGCACCGAGAACGAGATCTACGAGCGCGCGACCCACCCGTACACCCAGGCTCTGCTCTCCGCCGTGCCCGTGCCGGACCCGGAGCTGCGCGACAACCGCACGATGATCCGCCTGGTGGGCGACGTGCCGAGCCCGGCCAACCCGCCGAGCGGGTGCCACTTCCGGACCCGCTGCTGGAAGGCGCAGGAGGTCTGCGCGCGCGAGGACCCGCCGGCCGTACCCCGCGCGGCCGACCCGCACCCGTCCGCCTGCCACTTCGCGGAGCTGCGGGCGTAAGGAAGGGCCCCTTGTTAACGCCTCGCGTTGTACAAGGGGCCCTCCTAACGAGCCAGCCCACGCACCGCGCTGACCGACGCTGTCGGTCAGTGGAAGAAGTGGCGGGTGCCGGTCAGGTACATGGTCACGCCGGCCTCCTTGCAGGCCGCGATGACCTCCTCGTCGCGGATCGAGCCACCCGGCTGGACGATCGCCCGCACGCCCGCGTCGATGAGGATCTTCGGACCGTCGGCGAACGGGAAGAAGGCGTCGGAGGCGGCGACGGAGCCGCGGACCCGCTCGGCGCCGGCACGCTCCACCGCCAGGCGGGCCGAGTCGACCCGGTTGACCTGGCCCATGCCGACGCCGACGGTCGCACCGTCGGAGGCCAGCAGGATGGCGTTGCTCTTCACCGAGCGGACCGCCCGCCAGGCGAAGGCGAGGTCGCGCAGGGTCGCCTCGTCCGCCGCCTCGCCGGTGGCCAGCCGCCAGGTCGCCGGGTCGTCGCCCTCGGCGTCGACCTTGTCCCGCACCTGCACCAGCACACCACCGGTGACCTGCCGCCACTCCACCTTCGCGGGGTCGAACGCCGGCGCACGCAACAGCCGGATGTTCTTCTTGGCCTGGAGGACCTCGGCCGCGCCCTCGTCGTAGCCGGGAGCGACGACGACCTCGGTGAAGATCTCCGCGACCTGCCGCGCCATCTCGACCGAGACGGGCCGGTTGACCGCGATCACCCCGCCGAACGCGGAGACCGGGTCGCACTCGTGCGCCTTGCGGTGCGCGTCGGCCACGTCGGCGCCGACCGCGATGCCGCAGGGGTTGGCGTGCTTGATGATGGCCACCGCCGGCTGGTCGGTGAAGTCGTTCGCGGCCCGCCACGCGGCGTCCGCGTCGACGTAGTTGTTGTAGGACATCTCCTTGCCGTGCAGCTGCTCCGCCTGGGCCAGACCCGCCGGGCTGCCGGGGTCGGCGTACAGGGCGGCCGCCTGGTGCGGGTTCTCGCCGTAGCGCAGCACCGCCTCGCGGCGCAGCGCCTGCCCGGTGAACTCCGGCCAGCCGTCGGCGGCCGGCACGAGGGAGGCGGCGAACCAGTCGGCGACGGCCACGTCGTACTCGGCGATGTCGGCGAAGGCGCGGGCCGCGAGGGCCTTGCGCTGCGTCAGCGTGAAGCCGCCCGCGTCGAGCGCGGCGAGCAGCGCCGGGTACGCGGCCGGGTCGGTCACCACCGCCACGGAGGCGTGGTTCTTCGCGGCCGCCCGGACCATCGCCGGACCGCCGATGTCGATCTGCTCCACACACTCGTCCTGGCTGGCGCCGGAGGCGACGGTGGCCTGGAACGGGTACAGGTTCGACACCAGCAGGTCGATCCCGGCGATGCCGTGCTCGTCGAGCTGCGCGGCGTGGGCGTCCTTGCGCAGGTCGGCCAGGAGGCCACCGTGGATCTTCGGGTGCAGGGTCTTGACCCGACCGTCGAGGATCTCCGGGAAACCGGTGACGGTCTCCACCGCGGTCACCGGCACGCCGGCGCCGGCGATGGTCGACGCCGTGCTCCCGGTCGAGACGATCTCCACCCCGGCCGTGTGCAGGGCGCGGGCCAGCTCGACCAGGCCGGCCTTGTCGTAGACGCTGACCAGCGCCCGACGGATCGGGCGGCGCTCGCCCTCAGTGGCACTCACGGAACCGTGACCTTCCTTCCGGTTATCGTCCAACCTTCGCGGACCAGGCGGCCCACCTGCTCGACGAGCTGACGCCGCTCGGCGGACTTGATGCGCTCGGTGAGCGTGTCCACATCGTCGTCGTCGAGGACCGGCACGGCGACCTGCGCGACGATCGGGCCGGTGTCCATGCCGGCGTCGACGAAGAAGAGCGTGGCCCCGGTGACCTTCACGCCGTAGGCGAGCGCGTCGCGGGGACCGTGGATGCCGGGGAACGCCGGCAGCAGCGTGTTGTGCGTGTTGAGGTAGCGGTCACCGAAGGCGGCGAGGAAGTGCGGGCCGACCAGTTTCAGGAACCCGGCCGAGATGACCAGGTCGGGCTCGTGCTCGGCGACGTGCGCGGTCAGCGCCTTGTCCCAGTCCTCGCGGGCCGGGTGGTCCCGCACCCGGTCGACGAAGGTCGGCACCCCGGCGGCGGCGGCCAGGTCCAGGCCGCGGATGCCGTCCCGGTCCGCGCCGACGGCGACCACCCGGGCGCCGTACGCGGGGTCGGCGGTGGCGTCGAGCAGGGCCTGGAGGTTGCTCCCGGAGCCGGAGACGAGGACGACGATGCGGGCGGCGGACGCGGGCTCGGTCACCGGGCAACCCTATCGGGCACCGCCGGGCGACCCGACCGGCGGGCAGCGCGCGGTTCCGGAGGGGCGTGGCGGGTGTCCGGAGCGTGGGCGGCCCGTCGTTCACCGGAGGCCGGGCGAGCGGCGACCGGGTACGCTGCCGTCTCCCGGGCCCGGTCCCGTCCGGCCCGTCCCCCGTCCGTGATCCCGGCGCCCCGCGTCGGTCCCCCGCCCGAGGAGTAGGCCGCGATGCAGCCCGGTCAGGACCCATACGGTCAGCAGCCCCACCAGGACCCGACCGCCCCGCCCCCGCCTCCGGCGCCGTACGGTCAGCAGCCCTCGTCCGGGCAGCCCTACGACCCGTACGGTCAGCAGCCCTCGTCCGGGCAGCCCTACGACCCGTACGCGCAGCCGCCCACCTCGGGCCAGCCGTGGGGTCAGCAGCAGCCGTACCAGGACCCGTACGCCCCGCAGCCGTACGGTCAGCAGCAGCCCTACGGACAGCAGCCGTACGGACAGGACCCGCACGCCGGGCAGTCGTACGGCGGGACGCCGATGTATCCGAACGCCGGGTACCCGGCGCCCGGTGGGCAGCAGAACACGCTCGGGCTGGTCTCGATGATCCTCGGCATCGCCTCGATCCCGCTGGTCTGCTGCTACCTGGGCCTCCCGGTGGGCATCGCCGCCGTGGTGACCGGCTGGCTGGGCAAGCAGAAGGCGGCCCAGGGGCTCGCCAACAACTCCGGGCAGGCTCTGGCCGGCCTGATCTGCGGCGGCATCGGCGCGGTGCTGGGCATCCTCTACATCGTCCTGGTCATCGTCGGGCTCAACCTGCCCGACACGTACTGACCTTCAGGGGCCGCCACGGGGCGCCCGGCCGGACCGGGTGCCCGGCGGCCGTTCAGCGCGGGCGACCGAGGAACCAGGTCGCGGCGGCGCCGAGCAGCGCGCCGACCGCGGTGACCGC
>NZ_JBFAMU010000065.1:0-17576 GCF_040656655.1 Micromonospora sp. NPDC049799 | reverse complement strand
CACTTATCAGCCTGGCCCGAGATATGGCCCAGACTGGACAATCGAACCCCGCTGAGCTTCCAATCGCCGTGAAGCACGGCTCCAAGTACCTCATCATGGATCCTGGCGCAAACCCCTTGATCAACGCGGTGAGGGGAGCGCGGGGCGGGGGGTCAGGACAGGTGGGTTGTGAGGGCTCGGGCCAGGTCGTGGCCGGAGCGCCAGGCGCTCTGCACGCGGGGCTTGCCGAAGGCGTCCCCGGCCAGCCCCACGCCGTCCGCGTCCAGGTGGTACGTCCCCGCGGGGCCCGCCGTCGGCTTCGCGTACCTCCAGCGGTGCACGTGCACGTCGGCCGCCGGTTCGGGTAGTGCGAGCAGGTCCCGCACGGCCTGTTCGATCGCCGGAGCGGCGCCGGTGGGCCGGGCCAGGTGGCCGGCGGCGAACTCCGGCGTCGTGTGTGCCACCAGGACCGGGGCCGCGTCCCCACGCCGGTCGCCGTCGTCGCAGACGAGGTTCAGGATCGGGTGGTCGTTGACGAAGGCGCCCCGGAAGTCGGACCAGCCGCGGGCCGGGAAACGCAGCACGGCGGCCAGCGACGGCGACCAGCCCTGCGCCTGCACGGCCCGGGTGGCCCGGGTCAACGCCGGGTCGAGCAGCAGCGCCGCCTGCGGACCGGGCATGGCAAGCACCACGGCCTCGCAGGGCTGCCCGTCCACCAGCGGCCCCGGCTCGACGGTGTGCACCAGCCGGTCCACCGTCACCGGCAGGTCCCGGGCCAGGTCCTCGACCAGCGAGCGCAGCCCGCGCGGCGCGGACCAGCGGGTCGGGCCGGGGACCTCCCGCCGACCGTCCGGCCCGTACGCGACGAAGGTGTCGGTCCACTCCCGGGCCAGTCCGGCCGCCCGCCAGCGCTCGACCACCTCGGCGAAGTCCGGGTCGCTGACCGTGAAATAGGCGGCCCCGGTGTCGGCGGGCCGGCCGTCGAAGCGTTTGCTGGCCATCCGCCCGCCCGGCACCCGCCCCCGCTCCCGCACCTGCACGGGTATCCCGGCACGGACCAGCTCGACGGCGCACGCCACACCGGCGATCCCCGCGCCGACCACCACGACACCCGCCCGCTCCGTAGCCACCCGATGATCGTATGCGTCCGCCGTCCCCCGGGTGGCGGGAGATCGGCCCGCGCCGGCATGGATCGCGGCCACCGGGGGTATTGGCACGTCTGTTCGAAGGAAGGTGGAGATGATGACGGACCGCGACAGCAGCCGCGCCAATCCGCAGGGCGCGATCAAGGACCCGGACGAGTGGGTCACCGGCGACGAGCCGCCCACCGCGGCCCAGGAGTCGTACCTGGCGACGCTCGCCCGGGAGGCGGGCGAGGACCTGCCGGAGGACATGACCAAGGCGGAGGCCTCCAAGCGGATCGACGAGCTCCAGGAGGAGACCGGCCGCGGCCAGTGACGGCGGGCCGCCGCGCCGCGCCGGGTCGGGCGGCGCGACGGACCCGACGGTACGACGGCAGGCGCCGACGGGCTCAGCGCGGCGGGAGCCGGTGCAGCTCCACGTCGTCGAGCCGGCCGTCGACCACCCTGGCGGTGAGGTACGTGGCGTACGGCTGCGACCGCCGGTCCGTCGGCGAGCCGGGGTTGAGCAGGCGCAGGCCGCCCGGGGCGACCGTGTCCCAGGGGATGTGCGAGTGGCCGAACACCAGCACGTCGACGTCGGGAAACCGGGCGGCGCAGCGTTCCTCCCGCCGGGTCTTCTGCCCGGTCTCGTGGACGACCGCCATCCGCAGCCCGTCCAGCTCCACCCGGGCGATCTCCGGCAGCCGGGCGCGCAGCGCCGGCCCGTCGTTGTTGCCGTACACCCCGACCAGCCGGCGGGCGCGCGCCCCCAGCGCGTCCAGCAGCGACTCGTCCACCCAGTCCCCCGCGTGGACGACCACGTCGGCGGTGTCGACCGCCGCCCAGAGTGGCGCGGGCAGGTCCCGGGCCCGCTTCGGCACGTGGGTGTCCGCCGTGATGACCAGACGCATCCCGTTACCTCTCAATGCGCTGTAGTGAGCGCGGGGTTGAAGGTAGTCCCGCCTTGCGGTGGGACGGTCCCGGTCTGATCCGCGTGGGCGGTGCCGGGTTGACGTTTCACGGCCACCGGCCCCGTGAGCGGGGTCTTACGGTTGGCTCCGCGTCCTGCCACCGGGCCACTCCCGGCGGTTGCTGCGTTGGCTGCGAGGGCGGCCAGGTTACGGGCGGCGTTGAGGTCCCGGTCCAGGACCAGGCCGCATGCCTGGCAGTCGTATTTACGTTCGGACAGGGCGAGTTTGGCTTTCACCGCGCCGCATTCCGAACAGGTTTTTGAGGATGGATACCAGCGGTCGGCCACGAGCAGCCGGCCACCGTTCCACTGGGTTTTGTAGGCGAGTTGGCGGCGTAGTTCGGCGAACCCGGCGTCGGCGATGTGCCGGGCCAGACGCCGGTTGGCCAGCATGCCGGTGACGTTGAGGTCTTCGACCACGATCGTGTCGTGCTCGCGGGTCAGTCCGGTGGTGAGCTTGTGCAGCCCGTCGCGGCGAGCATGCGGCCCACCACGGCGCCACCTCGGCCTTCGCGGCGTTCCATGACTTGCGCAACGCGGGCAGTGACCACGACACCGCCGGGGTCAACAACTCGTCCGGGAAGCCGTAGGAGCGTTCCGCCGCACGCTGGTCCATGACCGCCTTCACCCGTGCCAGGGCCCAGTTGTGCGCGACCCGCGCCGCGCCGGCGTGCGCGAGCACCGCGCGTTCCTGCGACCGGGTGAGGTCGAGCGCGAACCGGTACGCCTGGATCGTCTTCACGCTGGATCGTCCGCCTCGGTGACAGCTCCAAGATATCCGGCACCGAAGCAGGCGAACCTGTCGCGACGCTCGACCACGATCGTCGACACGGCAGGGCCGCGCAGCAGGGCGAGGAACTTCTTGCCGTGCCCGTCGAGCGCCGAGCCGACCTCGGTCACCACGCGCGACACGGAAAGCTGCCGGCTCGTGGCCCACATGGCGACCCGGGCGACCTGCCGCTCAAGATCGGACATCTGATCGGCCGATGATACGCGCGCGCACACGACGACCTGCCCTGCCTGCGACGCGGCGGTCAACGGCTCGCCGACCATGATGAGCCGTCCGAGCCGGTACGTGGGAACCGGCAGCGCCCGGGCGGTCGCGTACGACACGCCGGCTGCCGCTGCCAACTCCTTCAAGTTCACACCGCAACTCCGGCAAGCTAGTGAGCGATAAAGCAGACCAACACGCTAGCCGCTAACTGCCCCCCCCATTGTCGACGACAGCCACAGCGACCGCCGGGAGGGCGCGCACCGACGACGGCCCGGTGTTAAGAAGGGCCCCTTCCTCTACACGAGGCGTTAAGAAGGGGCCCTTCCTTTCACCTCAGGGGAGCGTCCAGCGTTGGGCAGCGGTGCCGTTGCAGTCGTAGATCTGCAACTGGCGGCCGTCGGTGGTGACCGAGCCGGGGATGTCCAGGCAGCGACCGGACTGCGGGTTGCGCAGGCTGCCGTCGGGCTGGGCGGTCCACTGCTGGGCCCCGGTGCCGTTGCAGTCGTACAGCTGGACCAGTGTGCCGTTGACGGTGCCGCTGCTCTTGACGTCCAGGCACTTGCCCAGGCCCCGGACCGTGCCGTCGCCGGGGAGCGTCCAGCGTTGCGCCGCGGTCCCGTTGCACGTCCAGATCTGCACCTTCGTGCCGTTGGTGGTCTGGCTGGAGGCGATGTCGACGCACTTGCCGAGGCCCTTGATCTCCCCGGTGCGGGCCCCGCCGGTGCCGACGCCGGGCCCGGTGAACGTGTAGCTGTCCACGTCGAGGAGCGCGCCGCTGCCGCCGGTGAAGACCAGGTACAGGTCGTGGGTGCCGTCGTCGGGCTTCGTCACCGTGGCGCTGAGCTCGGTGTACGAGTCCCACCCGCCAGTGTTGGGCACGGTCAGCCGGGCGACCTCCGGGCCGGTCGGCGAGTCGTACCGGAACGAGACCGTGCCGCCGGGCCCGCCGGAGGACACCCGGGCCTTGACCCCGGTGATGCCCTTGAGGCTGACCGCGTGGTGGCGGACGTTCTCCCCGTTCTGGATGTCACCGAGCCGCTTGCCGCCCTGCGCGGCCGACTGGTCGATCACCTTCGGACCGTTCAGGGCCACGTAGTGCTCGGCCTGCCAGTGCTTGGGGTAGAGGCTGATCTCCTTCTCACCGGTCAGCGGCGCCGAGCCGGCCGCGCCCTTGTCGGTGTAGCTGCCGCGCAGCACGAAGAAGAGCACCGAGTCCGGGCCGGCGTGCACCGGGCCGGTGTTGAAGGTGGCGCCGCAGCCGGTGCCCTCCCCCTCCTCGTGGGCGTGTTCCTGGTGACCGAGGGCGGCCCGGACGATGACCGAGGAGCAGGCCGGGGTTCCGTCCTGCGGGTCGCTGGCGGAGGCGGTCAGGGTGACGTCCTGCCCCCAGTCGAAGAGCCCGCCGGCGGGCAGCCCGTTCAGGGAGACGGTGGGTCGGTTGTTGCCGACCACGACGGTGACGGTCGCGGTACCGGTGCGGCCCGTGCCGTCGCTGACCGTCAGCCGGGCCCGGTAGCTGCCGTTGGCGCTGTACGTGAACGACGGGTTGGCGGCCGTCGAGTCGACGCTGCCGTTGTCGGTGAAGTCCCAGGCGTACGACAGGGGGTCGCCGTCGGGGTCGGAGCTGCCGGCGCTGGAGAAGGTCACGGCGAGCGGCGCCAGGCCGTTGTCCTTGTTGACCGCGGCCTTGGCCACCGGCGACCGGCCGCCCTGGACGTAGTTGATTTTGTACAGGCCCGCGTCGGCGGCGCCGGAGAAGTAGCCGCTGCCGTACTCCAGCAGGTAGAGCGAGCCGTCCGGGCCGAACTGCCAGTCGATCGGGTGCACGAGCTTCATGCCGGCGAGGACCGGTTCGATGACGGTGGGGGTGCCGGTGGCCGGGTTGCCGTTGTCGAACTGGACCTCCTTGATCCAGTTGCGGCAGTACTCGGAGATCAGCCACTTGTTGTCGTAGTACGCGGGCCACTTCACGTCCGAGACCAGGTTCGGGTCGTAGTGGTAGACCTCCACGTGGTTGGGCGAGCCGCAGCCGCCCGGGTTGTCCAGGGCCGGCCAGTCGTCGCTGCCGCCGTGCTGCTCCCACACCAGCGCGGGCTTCGTCGGCGGAAGCTGGTTGAGGCCGGTGTTGCGCGGTGAGTCGTTGACCGGGCCGGTCGACCCGCCGCAGGGGAACCAGCCGCGCGGCGAGTTCGTCGCGAAGTCCCAGTCGTTGTACGCGACGTTCGGCCCGCCGCAGTAGGGCCAGCCGTAGTTGCCGGGGCCGGTGGCCCGGTTGAACTCGTCGTACGCGGCCGGCCCCCGGTTGGCGACGTCGGCGCCCGCGTCCGGGCCGACCTCACCCCAGTAGAGGGTGTCGCCGGCGGTGCGGTCGACCCAGATCCGGTACGGGTTGCGGACCCCCATCACGTAGATCTCCGGGCGGGTCTTCGCGGTGCCGACCGGGAAGAGGTTGCCCGCCGGGATGGTGTAGCTGCCGTCGTTCTGCGGGCGGATCCGGTTGATCTTCCCGCGCAGGTCGTTGGTGCTGCCCGAGGTGCGCTGGGCGTCGTACTGCGGGTTGCGGGTGGTCCGCTCGTCGATCGGCGCCATGCCGGCGGAGTCCCCGCCGGAGTTGGTGTTGTCGCCGACGGCGAAGTAGAGGTTGCCGGCGGAGTCCCAGCTCATCGAGCCGGCGGAGTGGCAGCACAGGTCGCGCTCGGTGGGCCACTCGATGAGCACGTCCTCGCTGGCCGGGTCGAGGGTCAGCGCCGACGGGTTGAACGTGAACCGGGAGATCCGGTTGACCAGCGGCGTGACCTTGGGCGAGTAGAACAGGTACACCCAGCGGTTGCTGGCGAAGCCCGGGTGCAGCGTGATGCCGATCAGCCCGTCCTCGTACCGTGCGTCGAGGGCGAGGGTGAGCGCCACGGTGGTGGTCTTCGTCGCCGGGTTCCAGAGACGGACCTGGCCGCCCCCGGCGCTGGTGCCCCGGTTGATGTAGAAGACCTTGCCGTCGGGCGCGACGGCCAGTTCGATCGGCTCGCCCATGGACAGGCCGCCGTCGAGGGCGACCTTCTCGAAGCCGCTGGTGGCCGGGGGCGCGAGCGCCGCGACGGCGGCCTCCGAGGAGGTGCGCGCGGGCGCCTCGGCGGGTGCGGGGTGGCCGCCGGCGTGACCGGGGTGAGCGGCTGCCGGCGGCGCGCTCACCGGGGCGAGGGCGGTGAGCAGGACGGTGGCGACGATCAGCAGTCGGCGCGGGACAGGGGACACGAGACCTCCAGGGGGTGGGGATCTCGGTGCCGCTCCCGCCGACTGGAGGAGCACCGGGTGGTGTGCCCAGACATTAACGCCTTTCACTCGACCAGAACAGAACTTCAGTCCGGTGAATAGAAAGTAATCCACGCGTTGACGAAAGCTCCGTGGCCTCATCAGGCGATTTGTCGGCACCGGCGGGCGAGGTCTTCACAAGCCGGCAACCGCCACGTAGTTTGGCGACGGTATTGGGAGCGCTTCCAGCGGCGTCCCTCGATGATCGGGAGTGACTGACATGAGACGCAGACCGGTACTCGCCGCGGCCGCCGCCACGTCGGCGTTGACCGCCGCCACCGCCCTGGCCCTGATCCACGCGCCGGCGGCCGTCGCCGCCGAGTCGGCCTTCTACGTCGACCCGGCCACCGCCGCGGCCGGCTGGGTCGCCGCCAACCCCGGCGACCCCCGCGCCGCCGTGATCCGGGACCGGATCGCCACCGTGCCCCAGGGTCGGTGGTTCACCCGCACCAACACCTCGACCGTACGCGCCGAGGTGGACGCCCTGGTCGGAGCGGCCGCCGCGGCCGGGAAGGTGCCGATCCTGGTCGTCTACAACATCCCCAACCGGGACTGCAGCGGCGCGAGCACCGGCGGGGCACCGGACCACGCCACCTACCGGCAGTGGGTCGACCAGGTGGCGGCCGGCCTCAACGGGCGCCCGGCGACCATCGTGCTGGAGCCGGACGTGCTGCCGCTGATGACCAGCTGCCAGAACGCCGCCCAGCAGGCCGAGACGAAGGCCTCCATGGCGTACGCGGGCAAGAAGCTCAAGGCGGGCTCGTCGCAGGCCCGGGTCTACTTCGACGCCGGGCACTCGGCGTGGCTGTCGCCGAGCGAGGCGGCCTCCCGGCTGCTCGGCGCGGACATCGCCAACAGCGCGGACGGCATCTCCCTGAACGTCTCCAACTACCGGCGCACCGCCGACGAGGTCACGTACGCCAAGGCGATCATCGCCGCGACCGGCGTCTCCCGGCTGAAGGCGGTCATCGACACCAGCCGCAACGGCAACGGACCGGCCGGCTCCGAGTGGTGCGACCCGACCGGCCGGGCCATCGGCACGCCCAGCACCACCGCCACCGGCGACGCCGCGATCGACGCGTTCCTCTGGGTGAAGCTGCCCGGAGAGTCCGACGGCTGCATCGCGCCGGCCGGCCAGTTCGTCCCGCAGCGGGCGTACGACCTGGCGATCGCGGCCGGGCCGGTGCCGACGACGAGCGCGCCGACGACGGCACCGCCCACCACGGCACCGCCGACCACGGCACCGCCCACCACTCCCCCGCCGGCGGGCCGCTGCACGGTCACGTACACCCCGAACGTCTGGACCGGCGGCTTCACCGCCGAGCTGCGGGTGACCAACAACGGTGCCGCGCTCAACGGCTGGACACTGAGCTTCGCCCCCGGGGCCGGCGTCCGGCTGACCAACGGGTGGAACGGCGACTGGAGCCAGTCCGGTGATCGGATCACCGTCCGCAACGCCACCTGGAACGGCAACCTGGCCAGCGGCGGCACCGCCAGCGTCGGCTTCCAGGGCACCTTCACCGGGAGCACCCTCCCCGCGTTCGGCGGCTGGACGCTCAACGGCACCGCCTGCTCCTGACCGACAAGGCACCGCCGGGCCCGTCGTCGGACGACGACGGGCCCGGCACGGTGCGCCGCGGTCAGGCGCCCTGCCCCTGGTTCTGCATCAGGCCACCGTCCATGAAGTACGTCGAGCCGGTCACGTAGTCGGCGTCGTCGCTGGCCAGGAAGACCGCCAGCTTGGCGATCTCGCCGGGCTCCGCGGCACGCTTCCACGGGATGCTCTGCACCTGCTCCTCCAGGTACTTCGGGTTGTCGATCGCCTCCTGGTTGAACGGGGTCAGCACCATCCCCGGCCCGATGTTGTTGACGTTCATGCGCATCGGGGCGACCTCCAGCGCGAGGCTCTTGGCCAGCTCCAGCATGCCGCCCTTGCTGGAGTCGTAGTCCGCGCCACCGGCCCGGGCCACCTCCTGGTGGATGGAGGTGATGTTGATGATCTTCCCCTGGCCGCCCTCGTCGCGGCGGTGCCGCACGAACCGCCGGCAGCAGAAGAACATCCCGTACAGGTTGGTGCGGATGCACCGGTCCCAGGTCTCGGTGTCCAGATCGGCCACCGGGATACCGGAGGCGTCCACGCCGGCGTCGTTCATGAGGATGTCCAGCCGGCCGAACTCGGCCAGCGCCTCGTCGAACATCGCCTCGACCTGGTGCTCGACGCTGATGTCGCCCTGCACCACGACGGCCCGCTGGCCGGTCTTCTCGATCTCGGCCTTCGTGTGGTTCGCCCCGGCGTGGTCGTGCAGGTAGTGCACCACCACGTCGGCGCCCTCCCGGCCGAACTCGATGGCCGTGGCCTGTCCGATACCCGAGTCGGAGCCGGTGATCAGGGCGGTCTTCCCGGTGAGGCGTCCGGTCATGAGCGTGCTCCTTCCGTCCGTCCCGTACCGGCCGGCACGGGTTGCCGCGGTCGGCCCGCGGCCTCGCGGCGCCGCTCCATGGCCTCGGTGAGGTGGCCAGCGGCGTTGATCAGCCCGATGTGGGAGAACGCCTGCGGGAAGTTCCCCAGGTGCTCCCCGGTGACCTGGTCGATCTGTTCGGCGTACAGGCCCAGGTCGTTGACCCGGCCGGCGAGCTGCGCGAACAGATCGCCGGCCCGGTCCACCTCGCCGGCCAGGGCCAGGCAGCCGACCAGCCAGAACGAGCAGATGACGAATCCCGCCGGATCGTCGTCCCAGCGGCGCAGCAGGCCGCCCCGGGACAGCCGGCGTTCCACCACGTCCATCGTCGAGCGCATCCGCTCGTCGTCGGCAGGCAGGAAACCCACCAGCGGCATGATCAGGACCGAGGCATCGAGGTGGTCGGAGCCGAACGCCCCGGTGTACGCGCCGATCCGGTCGTTCCAGCCCCGGGTGAGCACCGCCGCACGGACCTCGTCGCGGGCCGCCGCCCAGCGGGCCACGTCGGACGGCTCGCCCAACCGGGGACCGAAGCGCACCGCCCGGTCCAGCGCCGTCCAGCACTGCACCTTCGACGAGACGTAGTGGCGTTCGGCGTCCCGGGCCTCCCACATGCCGGCGTCCGGCTTCCGCCAGGTGACGGTCGCCTGGTCGGCCAGCGAGCGCAGCAGGTGCCGCACGTCGGGCATCATCGGGTCGAGGTAGTGCCGCATGAGCCAGGCCGCGTCGAGGACCTCGCCCAGCACGTCGGTCTGCCGCTGCTTCCAGGCGTCGTTGCCGACGAAGACCGGCCGGCTGTCGGCGTACCCGGGTAGGTGGTCGAGGGTGTGCTCGGTGAGGTCCCGCTCGCCCTGGACGCCGTACATGATGGGCACCGGCTCGTCACCGATCCGGCCCATCGCCCGCGCCACCCAGGCGAACTGCCGATCCGCCTCGTCCGGGCAGGCCGCACGCCACAGCGCCTGGAGGGTGAGGCTGAAGTCCCGGACCCAGACGAAGCGGTAGTCGTAGTTGCGGTCGCCCCCGAGTTCCTCCGGCAGCGAAGTGGTGGCCGCGGCGACGATTCCACCGCTGGGCCCGTAGGTCATCCCCTGCACCACGAGGGCGCTGCGCCGGACCACGTCGCGGAACAGCCCCCGGTAGTGGTCCCGGTGCAGGTCCGCCCAGGAGCGCCAGCCGGCGACCGCGTCGGCTACCACCCGGTCTGCGTCGGGCAGGTGCGGCGGCGCCGCGTCGTAGGTCGGCGCGTACCCCAGAGTGAACTGGTACGTCTCACCGGCCCGCACCGTGAACGTCGCCGAGGCGTTGCCGTCGCCGCAGGTCAGCGGCACGTCGCCGCGCAGGCTGAGGTGGCAGGCGCCGGCGGTCGCACCGATCACCCCGTCGGTCTCCACCAGGTACGCCATGACCCGGCCGTACTCGAACCGCGGCTGGTAGTCCAGCCGCACCGGCACCGCTCCGGACAGGCCCTCCACCACCCGCCCCAGGACGCGCGGTGAGCGCAGGCCGATGTCGTGGCCCCGCGCACCGGGTTCCAGCGCGAGCGCGTCGGTGACCGCCACCGTTCCCTGCCCGGTGGTGAAGACGGTCCGCAGCACGAGCGTGTCGTCCAGGTAGGACCGGTCGGTGGTGAAGGTCCCCACCGGCCGGATCGACCAGTGCCCCGCGTCGTCGCCGAGCAGCCGGCCGAAGACCGACGGTCCGTCGAACCGATCCGGACACCACCAGTTGACCGACCCGGCCCGGTCCACCAGGACGGCGCTGCGTCCGTCCGCCAGGAAGCCGTGTTCGCTGATCCTTCCGCTGTCCACGGCGGTGCCTACCCGGGCTGCAGGGGCGACATTCCCGCAATGACCGGTGACCCGGCGTTACCGCCCGACGAGCGGGGGAACATCCGTGGTTGACGAAGGAGGATGCTCATGACCACACCGTCGAGTCCGACCTCGGCCTGGCGGCCCGGCATGCCGGGCGGCGACACCCTCCCGTCCGGTCCCGCGGGCCGCCCCGCCGCGCCGAGCGGCGACGGGCACGGCCCGGAGACCGGTCCACCCACCGTGACGATCGGGTCGTACCCGGACTATCCGTCCGCGCAGCGGGTGGTCGACCATCTCGCCGACAACCGGTTCCCGGTGGAGCACACCGCGATCGTCGGCACGAACCTCACCCTGGTGGAGACGGTCCTCGGCCGGATGAGCACGGCACGCGCGGCACTGGTGGGCGCCGGCAGCGGCGCCTGGTTCGGTCTCTTCATCGGACTTCTGTTCGGGATCTTCACCGTCGGCAACTGGATCGCGGTGATCCTGGTCGGCCTGGTCATCGGTGCCATCTGGGGCGCGGTGTTCGGGGCGGTCACGCACGCGATGACCGGGGGGCGGCGGGACTTCACCTCGGCCAGTTCCCTGCGCGCCGGCCAGTACGCCGTCACGGTGGACGCCCAGTTCGCCGAGCAGGCCCGGCAGTTGCTGGGCCGACTGCACCTGGGCGCCGGCCAGCCGAGCGCCCGCTGACCGACCGACCGAACGGCCGCCCCGGCACCACGCCGGGGCGGCCGTGTCGTGTACGCCCCGAGGGCGACAACTTCGGGGAAGGTGCGGGCTGCGGCGCGAGGGAGGGGACATCCTCCCCGAAGTTGTCCCCTCCTGGCTGACGAGGAGGGACCCAGGCGGCGGGGTTGAGGCGGGCTGTTCAGATTCGAAGGGGTTGTGTGGGCGTCCAGGTAGGGGCCTTGCTGTGCAGCTCGGGGGCTGTTGTTAAATTTTGAAGTAGTGCTACTCTTGGGCACGTGACCGAGAGCCTGGAGCCGGACCGACTGACCGCCTGGCGGGCCTACATAGAGGCCAGCCAGCGGCTGTTCACCCACCTGGAGGAGGACCTGCGTGTCGCGAGCGAGCTGAGCTTCGCCGACTACCACGTGCTGGTGCTGCTCTCCGAGGCGCCGGGCCAGCGGCTGCGGATGGGCGAGCTGGCCAGCCGCCTGGTGTTCTCGCCGAGCCGCCTGACGTACCAGATCTCGTCCATGCAGAAGCGGGGGCTGGTCGCCAAGGAGGCCTGTCCGGCGGATCGCCGGGGCAGCGAGGCGGTGCTGACCGCCACCGGGCTGCTCACCCTGCGGGAGGCCGCGCCACACCACCTCGCGTCGGTCCGCAACCGCCTGATGGACGACCTCGACGACACCGAGGTCGCCTGCCTCACCCGGATCTTCGAACGGCTCGGCCGGCGCCTGCGCGCCGAGCGGGACGCGTCGACCCTCACCAGCGACAGCCAAGGAGTCTGAGATGCCCGCGATCACCGTCGACAACGTCCTCGTCCTGCCCCGCCTGCCCCGGCTCGACGAGTCCACCGCCTTCCGGCCGGTCCGCCGGCTGACCACCGCGCCCAGCGGCTACGAGGGTGAGGGCTTCCCGGTGCGCCGGGCCTTCGCCGGGGTGCCGATGACCGAGCTGGACCCGTTCATCCACCTGGACCAGATGGGCGAGGTGGACTACGCGCCGGGCGAGCCGAAGGGCACCCCGTGGCACCCGCACCGCGGCTTCGAGACCGTCACCTACATCATCGACGGCATCTTCGACCACCAGGACACCCACGGTGGCGGCGGCACCATCACCGACGGCGACACCCAGTGGATGACGGCCGGCAGCGGCCTGCTGCACATCGAGGCGCCGCCGGAGCACCTGGTGATGAGCGGCGGGCTCTTCCACGGCACGCAACTCTGGGTCAACCTGCCCCGGGCCGCCAAGATGACCGCCCCGAAGTACCAGGACATCCGCGGCCGGGAGTCGGCGCTGCTGACCACGCCGGACGGCGGTGCGCTGATCCGGGTGATCGCCGGTGAGGTCGCCGGGCACCAGGGTCCGGGCTCGACCCACACCCCGATCAGCATCACGCACGTGACGGTGCAGCCCGGCGCCCAGGTCGACCTGCCCTGGAACCCGGACTTCAACGCCCTGGTGTACGTCCTGGGTGGTCGGGGCACGGTGGGCACCGGACGCCGGCCGTTCCACACCGGCCAGCTCGCGGTGCACGGCCCCGGTGACGCCCTGCGGTTCGCCGCGGACGCCCAGCAGGACGGCAACACCCCGGCGCTGGACCTCTACATCATGGGTGGCCAGCCGATCCGGGAGCCCGTGGCGCACTACGGCCCGTTCGTCATGAACACCCGCGACGAGCTGCTCAAGGCGTTCGAGGACTTCCAGGCCGGCAGGCTCGGCGTCATCCCCGCCGAGCGGCTGCCGCACACCGACGGGCAGGGCTCCCGCCCCTGACCGTCAGGCAGGACAACGGTGGGCGCCCCGATCTCCTCGGGGCGCCCACCGCCGTGTCGGGGCCGCCTAGGAGACGGCGAATATGCCGGCCACGCCGAGGATCACCATCACCAACACGGCTACCACCGCACCCCGCTCCCCCTCCACCGCCTGCTCGCGGTACTCGGTCACGGAGTTCGTCGTCTCGCCGGGCATGGTGTGGCCTCCTCGCGTTTGCGCGTCGTCGTCGTGTGGGTATCGCCGGGGGCAGCCGTGCAGGTCACCGTGGTGCCGACGGCGTACGAGCCCTCGGCGAGGGTCGTACCGTGAGGACGTCGTCGACCTCAGGAGGGCTGGACCGTTGACGCTGCAGGAGTGGTTCCTCTCCGCGGGCGAACGCGCCAACCCACGGTCGGAGTTACCCATCTGGACCAGTGGAAACCTTGCCGAGCCGCTAATTCACGGTGCCGCGTACTTCGACCGGCTGGTGGACGAGGTGCAGGCGCTGGACGCCGGCGACCACCTCTTCTTCACCGACTGGCGGGGTGACCCGGACCAGCGGATGCGGCCCGACGGGCCCACCGTCGCCCAACTGTTCGCCCAGGCCGCGCAGCGCGGCGTGGTGGTCAAGGGGCTCGTCTGGCGGTCCCACCTCGACGCGTTGGCGTACAGCGAGGACGAGAACCGGAACCTGAGCGAGACGATCTCCGCCGCCGGCGGCGAGGTGCTGCTCGACCAGCGGGTCCGCCGGGGCGGCTCGCACCACCAGAAGCTGGTGGTGCTGCGCCACCCGCGCGCGCCGGAGCGGGACGTCGCCTTCGCCGGTGGGATCGACCTGTGTCACAGCCGCCGCGACGACGCCGACCACGCCGGCGACCCCCAGGCCGTGGTGATGTCCGCCCGGTACGGTGACCGGCCGCCCTGGCACGACGTGCAGCTCATGGTGCGCGGCCCGGCGGTCGGGGCCCTGGACACCAGCTTCCGGGAACGGTGGACCGACCCGATGCCGCTGGACTCGGAGAACCCGATGGCGTACCTACGGGATCGCCTGCGCGGCGCGGACCTGCGCCCGGACCCGCTGCCCGACCAGCCACCGCCCCCGCCGCCCTGCGGCCCGCACCACATCCAGGTACTGCGCACCTACCCGGCCGTCCGGCCCCGGTACTCGTTCGCCCCCGATGGCGAGCGGACGGTGGCCCGGGGTTACACCAAGGCGGTCCACCGGGCCCGCCGGCTGATCTACCTGGAGGACCAGTACCTCTGGTCGACCGAGGTGGCCGAACTCTTCGCGCAGTCCCTGCGGGACAACCCGGACCTGCACCTCATCGCGGTGGTCCCCCGCTTCCCGGACGTGGACGGCCGGCTCGCGCTGCCACCGAACACGGTCGGCCGGGAGCAGGCGCTGTCCCTGTGCGAGAAGGCCGCCCCGGACCGGGTGCACGTCTTCGACGTGGAGAACCCCGCCGGGCAGCCGGTGTACGTGCACGCCAAGGTCTGCGTGGTCGACGACGTGTGGGCGAGCGTGGGGAGCGACAACTTCAACCGCCGGTCCTGGACGCACGACAGCGAGCTGTCCTGCGCGGTCCTCGACGAGACGCGTGACGAGCGGGCTCCGGTGGACCCGGCCGGGCTGGGCGACGGCGCCCGGGTCTTCGCCCGGGACCTGCGCCTGCGGCTGCTGCGCGAGCACCTGGACCGCGACCCGGCCGGCGGCCAGGACGACGACCTGCTCGACCCGGCCGACGCGATAGCGGCCGTCGTCCGGGCGGCCGACGAGCTGCAACGGTGGTACGACTCCGGGCAGAGCGGCCCCCGACCACCGGGCCGGCTTCGGCCCCACCGGGCGGAGCGGTTGCCCTGGTACACCCGGGCGTGGGCGTTGCCGGTGTACCGGCTGGTCTACGACCCGGACGGCAGGCCGCTGCGGGCCCGTCGCGCCGGCACCTGGTGAGCGGCCGGGCCGACCTGCGCCGGCACCGCCGCGCCCTTGTGCACGCTGAGACCGCCGGGGTAGGCGAACGAGACCCGCGGTGAGTAGAAGCCGTACGGGATGGTCAGCGGGTTCTCGGGGCGCAGCGCGTACGTCGGGTGCGTCGGGTCGAGGAACTCCACCGACTCGATCACGAACGGGTCCACCGGCTCCGCGACGTACGGGTAGACGGCGCTGAGCAGTTCCCCGTGGCGGGCGGTGAAGTAGCGGTGGTGACCGCTGCTGATCGCCCGGCCGGCCTCGCCGACCTGGCAGCGGGCGCGGATCACCGGGATGCCGCCGATCTCGGTCTGGGCGACCAGGTATCCCCGTTCCGTCTCGATGGTGGTACGCCCCAGGACCGCGGGGGCGCCACGGGCCGCCGCGTACGCCCGCACCCGCTCGCTGGAGGTGACGTACGTCGTCCACCAGCCGCCGGGGCTGTTCCCGCCGGGGGCGTCGGCCCCGCTCAGCGACACCCCGATGTAGGTCAGGGAGTACGCCCCGAAGCCGGAGGTCTGCGACTCGTCGTCGACGACGTACTGGTTGAGGAAGACCTGGCGATCCGGTCGGGGGGCCAGCCCCGCCGGCACCAGCGCCGCGACCGCGTCGTGGTCCGCCGGCAGCCAGCTGAAGAAGAGCGCGCGGCTGTTGACGACCAACTGGGGCAGGGCGGGGTCGAGCACGGGGCCTCCGAATGAGTGGTACCCGCGACGTTACGGCTGGTCCCGTGGACGGGACAACGACGGAAAGTCGACACCCGAGACCTGTTATCCGAGGCCAGGGGGCCACCCGGCCGGGTGTCACCGACCGACCGGAGCGGCCCGTCGGTTGTCCGGTCGAGGCCGGGAAGCCGTTAGCGGGGTCACAATCGAGAGGGCTTTTGCCCCTTTCACGTTCTTCCTGACCGAAAATCACTTAAGTACATCGTACTTTCGGCTAGATTTTGGCGAGACGATCAGGCTAAGGTGACTCCCGAACGGACATCTGAAGCTAAACCAAAGCGTCACGTCTTTTTATCCGCGGACGAGGTGCAGGGAGGACCACCCATGACCGCGCCAACGATCAGCGAACAGGCGACCAAGGCCGTGCAGGGCACCACCGAGAAGCTGGACCCGCGCGCGCTCACCGACAGCGCTGCCGACCTGCTGAACGCGATGGCGGCACTGCCGGCCAACCACCCGTCCCGCGCCGCGCTGCGCGACAGGGCGATCGAGGCCTGGCTGCCGCTCGCCAACCACCTCGCCCACCGCTACAGCGGTCGCGGCGAACCCACCGACGACCTCGCGCAGACCGCCGCCGTCGGCCTCATCAAGGCCATCGACAAGTTCGACCCGTCGCGCGGCGTCGACTTCGCCGGGTACGCGATCCCGACCATCATCGGTGAGCTGAAGCGCCACTTCCGGGACCGCACCTGGGACATCCGGGTGCCCCGCCGCCTCCAGGAGCTGCGGCTGGCCATCTCGGACGCGAACAGCTCGCTGCTGCAGTCCCTGGGCCGCTCCCCGACGGTCGCCGACATCGCCGCCCACCTCAAGCTGACCGAGGAAGAGGTCCTGGAGGGCCTGGAGGGCGCCCGCGCTTACAACGCGGTGTCGCTGTCCACCCCGACCGGCGACGGCGACCGGGCCACCGAGCTGGGCGACATGCTCGGCGGCGAGGACGGCGAGTTCGAGCTGGCCGAGCTGCGGGTCGCCCTCGGCCCGGCGCTCGCGACCCTCGACGAGCGTGAGCAGAAGATCCTCACCCTCCGCTTCTACGGCAACCTGACCCAGTCGCAGATCGCCGAGCAGATCGGCGTCTCGCAGATGCACGTCTCCCGGCTGCTGGCCCGTGCGCTGACCAAGCTGCGGGGGCAGCTCGACGGCACGTACTGAGGGGTGGTGGGACGATGGCCGGGTCGGCGGGCCCGGCCATCGTCGTGTCCGCGTCCAGCCGGTGCGAGACTGGGCCGTGCTCTCCGACGTGCGCCTGGACCTGCCGGTGCGGCCCGTGCTGCCGGCGCTGGTCGCGGCACTGCGGTCGGCCGGCGCCGGGATCCTGGTGGCACCGCCGGGCACCGGCAAGACCACCCTCGCTCCCCTGGCGGTCGCCGACGAGGTGACCGGTCGGGTGCTGGTCGCGCAGCCACGCCGGATCGCCGCCCGCGCCGCCGCCCACCGGATGGCCGCCCTGCTGGGCGAGCGGGTCGGCGAACGGGTCGGGTACGCGGTCCGGGGCGAACGGCGGGCCGGTCCCCGCACCCGCGTCGAGGTGGTCACCACCGGTCTGCTGGTCCGGCGGCTGCACCACGACCCGGAGCTGGCCGGCACCGGCGCCGTGCTGCTCGACGAGGTGCACGAACGCCAGCTCGACGCCGACCTCGCGCTCGCCTTCGCCGTGGAGGCCCGGTCCGCGCTGCGTCCGGACCTGTGGCTGCTGGCGATGTCCGCGACCCCGGAGGCGGACCGGTTCGCCGCCCTGCTCGGCGGGGACGGTCCGCCGGTGCCGGTCGTCCGGGCGTCCTCGGCGCTGCACCCGGTGACCCGGATCTGGGC
>NZ_JBFAMU010000064.1:0-17663 GCF_040656655.1 Micromonospora sp. NPDC049799 | reverse complement strand
AGGCGGAACGCCCCCTCCACGACCGCCCCGCCGGCGACCGGCTCCACCCGGGGCGTCGGCCCGTCGGCGCGCCGCTCGCCGTGCGCGTCCCGCCAGGTGCACGCGGCGCTCAGCTCCAGGTGCACCGGGCCGCCGCTCACCAGCCGGTGCACCACCGCCACGCACGACCGGCCGTACGCCATGGCGATCTCCCGCTCGACCACCACGTCGCCGATCCGCCACCGCCAGCGGGGCAGCCCGTCGGTCAGGTCGAAGCGTTCGAGCAGCTCGAAGCCGCGCGGGTCCACGTCGCCGGAGGACCACTCGTGCGCGCCGAGGCGCACCCGGGCGCCGGACGGCAGGACCACCGCCGGGTCGAGGCTGGCAAGTCCCATGTTCCGGGACGCCGGGGTTTCGCCGGCCACCACGAGCAGACCGTGGTACCGGCGGGTGCGCAGCCCGCTCACGGTGCCCATGGCGTACCCGCCGAGGCCGTCCGCGACGACCCATTCCCGGGTCGCCCCGCTGGTCAGGTCGCCGCACACCTGCGGACCGAAGCGAATGTCGATCAACTTTCCTCCACCGGCAACGGGGTGCCACACGCCACGACGAGAATGGCCGCTGTGGTCAAGTACCCCGGCGGCGTCGAAGATGTGCAGGTGATCACCGACCCCTCGAACCCGTTCACCTCCGCGCCCGACCCGGAGCGCATCCGGCTCGCCCAGGCTGACGCGGGAGAGCAGGACTGGCGCGCATGGGGTCCCTATCTGTCCGAGCGGGCGTGGGGGACGGTACGGGAGGACTACAGCGAACACGGCACGGCGTGGGACTACTTCCCCCACGACCACGCGCGGTCCAGAGCCTACCGGTGGAGCGAGGACGGCATGGCGGGCGTCTGCGACGACCGGCAGACGTTCTGCTTCGCCCTGGCGCTGTGGAACGGCCGGGACCCGATCCTCAAGGAGCGGATGTTCGGCCTCGGCGGGGACGGCGGCAACCACGGCGAGGACGCCAAGGACTACTGGTGGTACGAGGACTCCACCCCCACCCACTCCTGGATGCGGTGGCGCTACCACTACCCGCAGGCCCCCTTCCCGTACGACGAACTGGTCGCGGTCAACGCGCTGCGCGGCCGGGACGACACCGAGTACGAGCTGGTCGACACCGGGATCTTCGACGACGACCGGTACTGGGCGGTGACCGTCGACTACGCCAAGGCCACCCCGACCGACATGTGCGTCACGGTCACCGTCGCCAACCGGGGCGACCGCGCGGAGACCCTGCACGTGCTGCCGACGCTCTGGTTCCGCAACACCTGGGCGTGGGGGCTGCCCGGCGGCGACCGGATCCCCCGCCTCGTCGGCGAGGGCTCCCGGTTGGTCGGCGATCACCGGGTGCTCGGCCAGCTCCTGCTCGAGGGCGACGGCGACCCGATCCCGCTGCTCTGCGACAACGACACCAACGCCGAGCGGCTCTGGGGGCTGCGCGGGCGGTCCCGCTACCCGAAGGACGGGATCAACGACCACGTGGTCAACGGCGCCGCCACGGTCAACCCCGACCGGGAGGGCACCAAGGGCGCGCTGCACTACGTGCTGACCGTGCCCGCGGGGGAGCAGCGGCAGATCCGGCTGCGTCTGACGCGTACCGCACCGCCACCCGGCGGCACCGCGCCCCCGCCGGGCGACCTCGGCGCCGGCTTCGACGCGGTCGTCTGGGCCCGCAGGGCCGAGGCCAACCGGTTCTTCGCCGGTGTCATCCCGACCGCCGCGACCCCCGACGAGGCCCTCGTGGCGCGGCAGGCCATCGCCGGGCTGATGTGGGGCAAGCAGTTCTACCACTTCGACGTCAAACGGTGGCTGGAGGGCGACCCCGGCTCGGCGCCCCCGCCGCCGGGCCGCCGGCACGGGCGCAACAGCGCCTGGTGGCACATGACCAGCTTCGATGTCATCTCCATGCCGGACCCGTGGGAGTACCCCTGGTACGCCGCCTGGGACCTGGCCTTCCACTGCGTGAGCATCGCCCGGGTCGACCCCGGCTTCGCCAAGGAGCAGATCCTGCTCCTGCTGCGCGAGTGGTACCTGCACCCCAACGGGCAGATCCCGGCGTACGAGTGGGCGTTCGGTGACGTGAACCCGCCGGTGCACGCGTGGGCCGCGCTGAAGGTGTTCGAGATCGACGGCGGGCGGGACCACGCCTTCCTCGCCCGGGTGATGCACAAGCTGCTGCTGAACTTCACCTGGTGGGTCAACCGGAAGGACACCGGCGGCAACAACGTCTTCGAGGGCGGCTTCCTCGGGCTGGACAACGTGGGTCCCTTCGACCGGTCGGCCGCGCTGCCGGTCGCCGGGGTGCTGGAGCAGTCCGACGGCACCGGCTGGATGGCCATGTACGCGCTCAACCTGCTCGACATCGCGATCGTGCTCGCCGAGCACGACCACACCTGGGTGGACACCGCCACCAAGTTCTTCGAGCACTTCGCCTACATCGCCGCCGCCGCGTACGAGCAGGGCCTCTGGGACCCCGAGGACGCGTTCTTCTACGACGTGCTGCGCCTCACCGACGGCACGAAGGTGCCGCTGAAGGTGCGCTCGGTCGTCGGGCTGCTCCCGCTCGCGGCGGTCACCCGGCTCACCGCGAAGACCCTGCACCGGCTGCCGGAGCTGGGTGCCCGGCTGCGCTGGTTCCTCACCAATCGTCCCGAATTCGCCTCGGTCATCGGCGCCCGCCGGCTCGGCCCGGACGGCCGCCAGCAGCGCCTGCTGTCCATGGTCGGCCCGGACCAGATCGTCCGGCTGCTGGCCCGGATGCTCGACACCGACGAGTTCCTCTCCGAGTACGGCCTGCGGACGCTGTCCCGCGCCCACCTGGACAAGCCCTTCTCGGTCACCCTCGGCGGGCAGGAGTTCTGCGTCGGCTACGAGCCGGCCGAGTCCACCAGCGGCCTGTTCGGCGGCAACTCCAACTGGCGCGGCCCGATCTGGATGCCGACGAACTTCCTGCTGATCAGCGCGCTGCGCGACTACGCGGCGTTCTTCGGCGACGACCTCCAGGTCGAGTACCCGACCCGCTCGGGCGTGAAGCGGACCCTCGACGAGATCGCCGACGACCTGTCGGTACGGCTCATCTCGCTGTTCACCCGCGACGACTGGGGGCGGCGACCCATCTACGGCGCCGCCCAGCTCTTCCAGACCCACCCCGACTGGCGGGACCTGATCTCCTTCCCGGAGTACTTCCACGGCGACAACGGGGCCGGCCTCGGCGCGTGGCACCAGACCGGCTGGACGGCGCTGGTCGCCGATCTCATCCTCACCCTGCGCCGGCCGGAATCCAGGTGAGTGGTCGGCGGCGAGGCAGTACGGTGGCGCGGGCCGCACACAGGGGAGGACGTATGCCGTACACCGGTCAGGTGCTCGTGTTCGACGCCGACGACACGCTCTGGGAGAACAACGTCGTCTTCGAGCGGGTGATCGACGACTTCCTGGAGTGGCTGGACCACCCCACCCTCGACCGGGCCGAGATCCGGGCCATCCTCGACGACATCGAGCGGGCCAACGCGGTCACCCACGGGTACGGCAGCAAGGTCTTCCTGCACAGCCTCGGCGAGTGTCTGGAGCGGCTGCGGGAGCGCCCGGCCACCGACGCCGAGCGACGGGACATCGACGGCCTCGCCCGGGCGCTGGTCGAGCACCGGGTGGAGCTGATGCCCGGCGTCGCCGAGGCGCTCGACGAGCTGGCCGGCCGGCACGAGCTGCTCCTGCTCACCAAGGGCGAGCACGAGGAGCAGCAGCGCAAGCTCGACGCGTGCGGCCTGCTGCACCACTTCGGGGCGGCGCACATCGTCAAGGAGAAGGACGCCGACACCTACCGGTGGCTGGCCCGGGAGCACGGCTTCGACCCGGCCCGCGCCTGGATGATCGGCAACTCGCCGAAGTCCGACATCCGGCCCGCCCGCGCGGCCGGGATGAACGCCGTGTTCATCCCCAACGAGAACACCTGGGTGCTCGAGCACGACGAGCTGGACCCGACGGACCCGGGCGTCCTCCGGCTCGCCGCCTTCCCGGACCTGCTCCGCCACTTCTGAGCGGGGCGGCGGAGGGGGGCCGGGATGCTCTATCGTCGCCGCGATGTGGCGACGACAGAGATCATGGGACGCCGTCGACTGGAGCGCCGTCCAGTGCGCGTACGGGCCGGCGGTCGAGGTGCCGGGGCTGCTGGACCGGCTCCGGTCCCGGACCCGGGACATCCGCCAGGCCAGCTACCAGCGGCTGAGTGACGTCCTGAACGGGTCGTCGGAGGCGGGCGCCGTCGTGGCGCCCTTCCTCGTCGAGATCGTCGGTGATCCGAAGGCGCCGGACCGGTTCGCCGCGGCCCAGGTCCTAGCCGCCATCGCCGTCGGTGACCAGAGCACGTGGCTGATCGAGCGCGACGATCCGGCCACGGCCCGGCGGGAGGTGGAACGCCGTCGCTCCCTCACTCGGGCGGACCTGGAACGCGAGCAGGACGAGTGGGTGGTGTCCGGCCCGACCGCCGACGCGCGGGCGGCCCGCGCCCGCCGCGTCCAGTGGTCCGACGTGGAGGAGGACCGGGACGGCCAGCGGTGGGCAGTGCAGGCGTACGACGCCGTCCGGGCCGGCGTACCGGCGTACCTCTCGGCCCTGACCTCACCGGACGTGGCGGTCCGGCTGCACGTCGCGCACCTCCTCGCCTGGTTCCCGGAGGAGCGGGCCAGCATCGCGCCGGTGCTGGCGCGCCTCATCGTCGAGGAGCCGGACCCGTTCGTCGCGGCGACGGCCTGCGTGGCGGCCGGGCTGTGCGCCGGCGGCACCGACGACACGGCCCTGGTGGACGCGGTGTCGCGCCGCCGGGACGCCGTCAATCGAGGTGAAGAGTGGTCCGCAGTGCTGGGGCTGGCCCGGCTGCGGTCGGCACCCGACCGACCGCTCGTCGAGGAGCTGTACGGCTGCCTCGACGGCGCGCGCGGCCCGGTGCCGCACTGGCCCCTCCTCGGGGGCGACATGGCCACGGTCGCCGCCCTCACGATCCGGGACCTTCCGGCCGGGGTCGCGGAGGACCGGGTTCGGGTCCTCGTCGACCGGGTCACCGCCCCCGCCGACGAGACGGACCGGTGGCTGCTGCTGCGGGCCGCCCTCGACGCGGCGTTCCCGCACGGGCCGATCCCCGACGGCACTCGCTTCGCTGACCTGAACGACGACCAGCGGTACGCCGTCACGGCCCTGCGCCAGGCGGGGGAGCTGACCGGGGGAGCGATGGTGAGCATGCTGGTGGGTTCGTACAACCTGGGGGCCGCCGGGAATCCGATCTTGGGTTAGCCTTTCCGGCGCCGTCCTGCGCCCGACGGCGTACAGGTTGCGCGGCACCGCGCCGGACCGGGAGACCCGCCATGGACACCACGAGCACCCCGCCCTCCGACCCGCCGGCGGCCGAGACCCCCACCACCTGCTTCCGGCATCCCCGCCGCGAGACGTACGTGCGCTGCTCCCGCTGCGACCGCTACATCTGCCCGGACTGCATGCGCGAGGCGCCGGTCGGCTTCCGCTGCCCGGTCTGCATCAAGGAGGACAACCGGACGGTACGCGAGGCGCGCACCGTCTTCGGCGGCCGGACGGTCACCGTGCCCCTGGTGACGTACGCGCTGATCACCCTCACCGTCCTCGCGTACCTGGTCGAGCTGGCCGTCCCCGGCGTCGTGGAGCTCTTCTACAACGTCGGTGCCGTGCTGGTCGACGCCGACGGGGCGCACTATGTCGACGACGGCAGCCCCTACTCCGGCTACGAACAGGCCGGGGTCCTCCACGGCGAGTGGTACCGGCTCGTCACCTCGGCGTTCCTGCACCAGCTTCCCGGCAACGGGATCTTCGGGATCGCGCACATCGCGCTCAACATGTACTGGATCTGGGTGCTCGGCCGGATCCTCGAGGAGCGCCTCGGGCACGCCCGCCTCACCGCGGTCTACCTGCTGTCCGCCGTCGGCGGCTCGGTGCTGGGTGTCCTGGTCGACCCGGGCCAGGCCGCGCTCGGCGCGTCGGGGGCCGTGTTCGGCCTCGCGGCCTGCTATGTCGTCCTCACCCGGAAGCTGCATCACCACCCCCTCGACGGTCGCCACCTCATGGTGATGTTCGTCCTGTGGCTGGTGCTGTCGGCCAGCTTCACCTCGTGGGAGGGGCACCTCGGCGGGCTGCTCGCCGGTGGCGTCACCGCCCTCGGTCTCGCCTTCGCGCCCCGCGACCGGCGGGGTCTGGTGCACGCGCTGGTGATCGGCGGTGTGACGGTGCTCTTGGTCGGGCTGGTCGTCCTGAAGTCGCTCCAGTTCGCCGGGACACTCTGAGACCCGCCGACGCCATCGCCACCCGACTGGACCCGACGTGCCGCTGACCTTTCCGTCGCACCTGGCGGCGGTGCTGCCGCTGAAGCTCTGGCGGCCGCGCTGGTTCGACGGCGTCGCCCTCTGCACCGGCGCGGTGTCGCCGGACGTCGCGTACCTGTTGGCCGGCACCCCCTGGGAGCCTCCGCGCACCCACACCCTCGGCGGCCTGCTCTGGTGGTGCCTGCCGGTGGCGCTCGGGTACGCCTGGCTGGCTCGCCGCTGCGCTGCCGTGGTCGCTCCGCACCTGCCGGCGGGCCTGACCCACCGCTGGCCGGACCTCGCCACGCTCGGCGCCGTCCGGCACCCCTGGCTGGTCACCGTCGGCTCGGCGGGGATCGGCGCGCTCAGCCACGTCGGCTGGGACCTGGTCACCCACACGGACTGGCTGCGCGCGCTGGGCGTGGACTGGTACGCATCCACCGGTGTCCACTGGTGGACGGTCTCCGACGCGGCGAGCACCGTGCTCGGCGCGGTGGTCGTCGCCGGGTTGGCGCGCCACGTCGCCCGCCGGCAGGACGGCGTGGACCCACCAGACTCCACGCGGCGGATGGTGTCCTACGCGGTGGCAGGCGTTACGCTCGCCGTGGGGATGGGCGTGCTGCCGCTGTTGCCGGCGGCCGACCAGATCGCCCCCACCGGCGTACGGCTGCTCCACGTGATGGCGGCGGCCCTGCTGACCGGCGGCATCGCGGCGACCGTCTCGACGCGTCGGCGTGGAGACCGCCTCGACACGAAACAGCGTTGACACAACCGGCCGTGTTACGCGGACATGCCGCTTTTTCACCTTGACATCAATCACTCCCCGCCGGGCCCGGGAAACCTTGTCCGAGCTGCCGAAACGCGCCTAACCTGATCCGGCGCTCAAGGCTCTTCGGGGTGAGTCGGGAGCGCGCCGAAGTCCGGTAGTTGGGCACCGTGGAGCTGAGTGCAGGCGGGCCGGCTCGCCGTGAAGAGGTCGGCGTGGGCGGACGTGCCACGCCTGCGTGACCGACACGGCGATGTCCGCTACCACGCCGGACGGCTGGGGGTCAGGATCGGGGAGTTGCGGACCCGATCCTGACCCGTTCCGGCCCCGTTGCGACGCGAGAGCTTCCCTCCTGCGAACACCGTTGCACGGCCGACGACTGCCGCGCATTGAGCGATAAAGGTCGATCTGAGATAGCGCGATGCATCGATATTTTCGCGATAGCGGTCGGTATACGAAGCAACCCTAACTTCTACCCGTCGAATTGGACCCTGACCGGAGGGTGACGGGTGAAGAGAAAACTTCGCGGTCCGGTGATCGCGAGCCTGACGGTGGCGCTGGTCGCCACCCTGGGCGGCACAGCTGTTCTGTCTGACCAGAAACCGCAGAGCTCGGCGGGTGCCGACGATGAGCCGGGCCTGCTCGAACGCATCGGCGACGCGGCCAAGGGGCTGGTCGACGGTGGTGACCCGCCGCCGGAGCCGGAGGTGGTCGGGGCCGGACTGGCCGTCAACGAGAAGCCGACGCCCGCGAAGGCCTGGCCACCGCAGAAACGGGTCAGGGAGCTGGCGGCCAAGCGGACCGCGAACAGCAAGGTCTACCAGCTTTCCGACGGCCGGACCCAGGCGGAGATCTCTTCCGTGCCGCTGCACTACAAGGACGTCAAGGGCCGCTTCCAGCCCATCGACACCACGGTCCGTCCCGTCACGAACGGGGACTACGTCCAGGGCAACCGGACCAACAACTTCACCAGCCTCTTCGGCGACAGCACGGAGGACCTGGTCCGCTTCGAGGCGGGCGGGCGCAGCATCGAGCTCGGCCTCGCCGGGGCGGTCAAGGGCGCCAAGCCCACCGTCGACGGCTCCACGGTCACCTACAAGGGGCTCGCCGGCGGGGCCGACGTCGTCTACGACGTGACCGCGACGGCACTCAAGGAGAAGATCGTCCTGCGGAAGGCGGCGAGCGGGCCGGCGTCGTACACCTTCACCCTGGAGACCTCCGGCCTGACGGCGCAGCAGCAGAAGGACGGCTCGATCGCGTTCCTGCCTGCTGACGGGGGCGGCCCGGTGTTCGTGATGCCGGCGCCGTTCATGTACGACGACAAGGACGACCCGTCCTCCCCGCACGGCAAGGTGTGGAGCGACAAGGTCACCCAGACGGTGACCCAGTCGGGGGACGCCACGACGATCACCGTCGCCGCCGACGCGGGCTGGCTCGCCGACCCGGCGCGCGTCTACCCGGTGGTCATCGACCCGACGATCAAGGTCCAGCCCGTCCCGACCGACGCGCGGGACGTGCAGATCTACTCGGGCAACACCACCAGGAACTACAACGACACCTACCAGCTCAAGGTCGGCACCGACGAGACCCAGGCGTGGCGGTCGCTGCTGAAGTTCGACCTCAGCTCGATCCCGGACAACACGCCGGTCGACGACGCGCAGCTCCAGTTGTACTACTCGCAGACCCACACCCAGTGGAACTACGACGTGCCGATGGAGGTCCGCCGGATCACGAAGGCGTGGAACGAGACCGGCGAGGTGGGCCCGAACGGCGAGGTGGGCGCGACCTGGGCGAGCATGAACGGCCAGATCGCCGGTGCTCCCGCGGGCAACGTGGTCGTCAAGGACGACGGTGACACCGGAACGTCGGTGGTCGGGTCCTGGCCGTGGTCCGGGAACACGACGCTGACCCCGAAGGCGATCAACACCGACTACCGCTACCACGGCAGCAGTCTCGCGACGGACACGCACACCTGGGTGCCGACCATCACCGAGTCGGGCGACTATCAGGTCGAGGTCCACTACGTGGGTGCCTCGGACCGGCCGACCAACGCCCCGTACAAGGTGTACTTCTCCGGCGGGTCGAAGACGTACACCGTCGACCAGACCACGCCGAGCAGTGCTGGCAAGTGGCTCACTCTCGGTACCCATCCGTTCGTGGCGGGCACCACCGGCAAGGTGGTCCTCAACGGCGTGCCGGGCACGTCCGCCAACGCCGACGCCGTGCGGTTCACCAAGGCCGGCGCCGTCAAGAAGCGGGCCGTGTCGAGCGTGTGGAACACGTTCCCCGTCCGCAACCTCGTGCAGGACTGGGTCAACGGCACCTACGACAACCACGGCTTCATGATCAAGGCTCTCGACGAGGCCACGAAGGACCGCGGCGGGCCGATCTACGAGGCGTCGGAGTACGCGTACGCCAACGACCGGCGGGACTTCAACCTGCCCAAGCTGGTGGTCACCTACGGTCGTCCAGGCGTGGCGGTGAACCCGCCGACCACCATCACCTCGACCGGTGCGGTCCTCACCTGGCCGGGCTACAACGACCCGTCGACGAGCACGGCGGACGACGCTGTCGAGTACCAGGTGCACCGCAGCGTGCACCAGAACTTCGTGCCCTCGGCGGCGACGCTGATCGCGCCGGTCTCGACGAGCACGCAGACCTACCAGGACACCACCGCGGAGCCGACCGCGGCGGACAACACCAACCCGATGGCCCGCAAGTTCTTCTACTACATGATCGCCGTCAAGACCCGCGACGGTCAGCTCGTGGGCGGGCCGACCCAGCAGGCGATGCTGCCGAAGGCCGGACAGATCACGAAGATCATCCGCCGTGGCGCGACGGCCGCCGATGTGGTCGACACGACGATCGGCTCGTTGGTGCCGAGCCAGAACATCAGCATCTACGACGGTGACAGGTACATCGGGGTCGGGAACAACTCCACCGTCTACGGCGACACCCGGGGCCTGGTCAAGTTCGCCAACCTGGCCGGCATCCCGTCCACCGCAAAGGTGGTGGACGCCCAGCTGCGGCTCTGGACGGCCTACAACTACGGGCCGAACGACCCGAGCAGCGGCACCGTGGACGTGCACGAGCTGCGGCAGAACTTCGCCGAGACGACGGCGACCTGGAGCCAGGCGTCCACCGGCGTGGCGTGGACCGGCGGCGGCGACTACACCGCGACGCCGCTGTCGGGTTTCAACGGCTTCACCAACGACCCGGAGTGGGAGACCTGGGACGTCACCGCGGCCGCCGCGAAGTGGGTGGTGAACCCGGCGACCAACTACGGTCTGCTGCTCAAGATGAAGGACGAGGCAGCGAACAACCAGCGCGTCATGATGCTCAACTCGGAGGCGCCGGAGCCGCTGCTACGGCCGACGCTGGAGGTCACGTACCTCGAGCAGACCGCCGAGTCGACGTACTACGCCGCCTCGACGCCGCAGACACTGACGCCGAACACCACGTACGCCCTCCCGGTGACCGTGTCGAACCCGACGCTGGCCGCCTGGAACACCACGGACTGGGAGCTGTCCTACGACTGGAAGCGGTACGACGCCTCCGGTGTCCTGGAGGATGTCCCCGACGACAGCTACGAGCTGCGGACACCGCTGCCGAAGAACGTGGTGGCCGGCGGCACCGTGGAGGTCACCGCGCAGGTGAAGGCTCCGCCGTCGTCCACCGACGGCAACAAGCGCAGCGAGTACGTGCTCAACTGGGACCTGCGCAACAAGCTCAACGGCACGAAGCTGTCCTCCTCGTCCGCAATCAAGGGGCTGCCGCAGAACGTGGCCGTGGAGGAGCCGACTTCCGACCAGCTCGGCCTGGAGAAGTTCTACTCGTACGCGGGTAAGAACACCGGTGCCGGCGGCACCCTGATGAACAACCTGTACGCCGGCAACACCGTCTGGTCGTACAACGCGCTGAACAACCCGTCCCGGGGCCTGTCGACGTTCGTGCGGATGTCGTACAACTCGCTGGACACCACCGACTCGGTCGCCGGTTTCGGTTGGTCGCTGCAGGCGTCGTCGATGATGCGCCTGGGCACCCCGCTGGACTTCCACCCCAACCCGAACCCGACGAAGGTCACCCTGACCGACGGCGACGGCACCAGCCACTGGTTCACCTGGGACGCCGCCGCTGGGGAGTGGAAGGCACCTAAGGGTGTCCACCTGTACCTCCAGAAGGCCACCGCGGTCGACTGCAAGCCGAACACGCAGGAGCGACGGGCGTGGGTGCTCACCAAGCCCGACCGGACGCAGTTCTTCTACGACTGCGAGGGCTTCCTGTCCAGCGTGGTGGACAACAACGGCAACGAGATGCGCTTCACCTACGAGGAGCGCAAGTCCAACAACAAGCCGACCAAGTTCCTGCGGTACCTCACCGATGCGACCGGCCGGCAGACCCTGACCATCGACTACTACGCCAAGGGCCAGGCGTTCCAGTACATCGACGACACCACCTGGACCCGGCAGTCCGGCACCAACCTCACCAACCCGAAGATCATCGACCACGTCTCGCAGATCACCGACATCTCGGGGCGGAAGCTCACCTTCACGTACACCGACAAGGGTCTGCTCGGTGAGCTGGTCGACGGCGCCGGCTCCACCAACGGCACGCCCAAAACGTTCAAGTTCGCCTACGACATGACGCAGGGCAACAAGAACGTCAAGCTGGTCAAGGTCACCGACCCGCGGAACAACGCCACCAACCTGGTCTACAACTACCCACAGGCCGGCGACGACCCGAAGTGGCACTGGACCACCAAGTCCTACACCGACCGGCTCGGCCACCCGACCCAGTTCGCCTACGTGGACCCAGACGGCCCGCAGGGCAAAAACATCAACACCACGGTCACCGACGCGGAGAACCACGCCACCGCATACCGGATGGACGGCTACGGACGGCCGTACGAGACCACCAACGCCAAGAACCAGACCACGAAGCTGGGCTGGGACGATGACCACAACGTCGTTCGGCTGGAGGAGGCGAACCTTGCCGCCTCCACCTGGACGTATGACCAGAAGACCGGCTACCCGACCGAGATCAAGGACGCCGAGGCGGTCAAGAACGGCACGCCCGGCACGGTGCTGACCTACCAGCGCCAGCTCAACGGCTACGTCGCCGACCTCACCGAGAAGGTCAGCCCGGAGGGCCGCAAGCACACCTTCGGCTACGAGACCGACGGTGACCTCGCCTGGGTGGTCGACCCGATCGGCAACACCACGGCCGACCCGGAGGACTACAAGACCTCCTACACGTACGACGCGTGGGGCCAGATGCTGACGGCGACCGACGCCAACGGCAACACCACGAAGAACGACCTGTTCGACGCGAACGGCTACCCGCAGAAGGTCATCGACGCGAAGACGAAGGAGACGGAGTTCGTCTACGACGAGCGCGGCCAGGTCAAGACGGTCACCGACGCGTACGACAAGGTGACGTCGCAGGAGTACGACACCTTCGGCCGTCCGCTGGAGAACCGGGTGCCGAAGGACCAGGGGGCCGGTGACTTCATCGTCACCCCGGCTCCGGTGTACGACCAGAACGACAACGTCGTCAAGTCCTTCGCCCCGAACGGCGCGTACACCACCGCGTCGTACGACAAGGCCGACCAGCTGACCGACACCCTGGCACCGGTTGACCAGGTGGGTGACCCGGAGCGGAAGACCTCGTTCACGTACGACAAGGTCGGTAACCCGCTGACCACCACCGAGCCGAAGGGCAACCTGACGCCGACGGTGGCCGGCGACTTCGTCACCACCAACGCGTACGACGAGATCTACCAGCTCACCACCGTCACCAACGCGAAGGTCCACCAGATCACGTACGAGTACGACAACGTCGGAAACGTCAAGAAGGTGGTCGACCCCCGCAAGAACGCGTCGACCTCGACCACCGACTACACGACCCTGTACGACTACGACTGGGCGCACCGGGTCACCAAGGTCACGGACGCCCTGGGCAAGTTCACCACCACCCGGTACGACCGGGACGGTCTGGTCACCGCGACCACCGACCAGCTCGGCAACACCACCGAGGTCGTCCTCGACAAGCGGGGCAAGCCAACCGAGGCCAAGGTGCCGCACAAGAACGACAACGGCACCATCACCCACCGCATCACGAAGTTCGAGTACGACGAGGTCGGCAACCAGACGCGCGTCGTCAGCCCCCGGGGTGTCGCCACCACCGACGACCCGGACGACTTCGCGACGGTCAACGTCTACGACGAACTGAACCGGGTGAAGGAGACCCGCACCGCGTACGACAAGGACGACGCCCGCTACAAGACCGCGGACGTCACCACCTACACGTACGACGACGTGGGCCGGCTGGCGAAGGTCAGCATGCCGCCTTCGGCGGGTGAGTCGGTCCGCAACGACACGACCCACAGCTACTTCGACAACGGTTGGACGAAGACCAGCAGCGATCCGTGGGACATCGTCACGTCGTACGACTACGACAAGCTCGGTGCCCAGACCGTGCGAACGGTGACGCCGGCCGGTGAGGACCGGTCGAACTCGACAGCGAACCGGACGATGACCTGGTCGTACTTCCCGGACGGCAAGCTGGCGTCCCGGACGGACGACGGTGTGCCGGCCGGCAAGCACGTGGTGCTGGTCGACAACTCCGACTTCAACAACACCACCGCCATCGGCACCTGGACCGCCGCGACCTCGGCGACGACGAAGTACGGCCCCAGCTACGCGACCCGGCCGGCGGGGACAGGAACGAACGCCTTCACCTGGCAGCTCAACGTGCCGCAGGCCGGCACGTACGAGGTGTTCGCCCGCTACCCGCAGGTTTCCGGTGCCGCCACCGACGCGAAGTACACCGTCAAGCACGGCGGCGGGAACACGGTGCGGACGGTCAACCAGACCACCGGCACCGGGACGTGGGTGAGCCTCGGCTCCTACAGCTTCACCGAGGGCAACAGCCACGCGGTGTCGCTGTCGGACCAGGCCACCGGCACCGTCGTCGCCGACGCGGTGAAGGTGGTCCGGAACAACACCGGCGAGACCGACAACGAGAAGGTCGACTACGCCTACCGGTACGACCCGAACGGGAACCTGACCACCATCACCGACTCGTCACCCGGTGCCCGGGTCGACACGTACTCGGTCGCCTACACCGGCCTCAACCAGGTGCAGACGGTCACCGAGAGGAAGTCGGGAACGGTCAGGAACACGACGTCCTTCACCTACAACGAGAACAGCGCACCGCTCACCACAGCGCACGACAAGCAGTACGCCAGCTACGCCTACGACGAGCGTGACCTGGTGTCGACGGTGGTCAACGGCGAGTCCGCCACGGACACCGGCAAGAAGACGACCACCTTCACCTACACCGACCGGGCCGAGAAGAAGAAGGAGACCAAGGGCAACGGCAACACCGTCGACTACACCTACTACCTCGACGGGCTGCTGAAGTACCAGGTCGAGAAGAAACCGAACGGCGTGGTCGTCTCCGAGCACTCGATGGTCTACGACCTGAACGGCAACCGCACCTCCGACAACAACAAGAAGATGCGGGCCGACAACGCCTCGGCCTACGTCTGGAACAACGCCACCTACACGTACGACCCGCGTGACCGCGTGGTGTCGGTGAACAAGAGTGGTGACACGCCAGGCGACGAGACGTACGTCCACGACGCCAACAACAACGTCATCGAACAGACGGTCAAGAACGTCACCACCGCGTTCAACTACGACCGGAACCGGCTGCTGACGGCGACGACGGGCGGGGCGAACGCCTCGTACAACTACGACCCGTTCGGCCGTCTGGACACGGTGACCGCCGCGGGTGTGGTGATCGAAAAGAATCTGTACGACGGGTTCGACCACGTCCTGGAGAACCGCAAGAAGATCGGAGCCGGCACGACGGTCACGAAGTACACCTACGACCCGATGGACCGGACGTCAACGAAGACGACCGACGCCGGCGGGGCGAAGGAGAAGGTCACCACCTTCAACTACCTGGGGCTGTCGTCGGAGGTCCTCGACGAGGAGGTGGCCGGCGAGCTCACCAAGTCCTACCAGTACTCGCCGTGGGGTCAGCGCCTGTCGCAGGTGACGCACAAGGACGACGGGACCGAGGAGGAGGCGTACTACGGGTACAACCCGCACACCGACGTCGAGCAGCTGACTGACGAGACCGGCAACACGAAGGCCACGTACGGCTACACCGCGTACGGCAAGGACAACGAGGCCGAGTTCACCGGCATCGACAAGCCGGACGCGGCGGACCCGACGAAGGAGCCGTACAACGCCTACCGGTTCAACGCCAAGCGGTGGGACCAGGCCTCAGGCTCGTACGACATGGGCTTCCGCGACTACAGCCCGGACTTGAACCGCTTCCTGTCCCGCGACAGCTACAACGGCGCCATGGCCGACATGAACCTCGGCCTCAACCCGTGGACCGGCAACCGCTACGCCTTCGGTGGTGGAAACCCGATCAGCATGATTGAAGTCGACGGTCACCGTCCCTGCGGTGACGATGCGTGCCGGCTGTACGAGAATGAAGCAGGCCAGGTGGTCGATCTTCGTTCTGCGTCACAGATCCCCGACGAGGGCGATCTGCCAGGTGGTGGTCCCTACGAGCCCGGACCGTCCCCCGAATGCGGAAACGTGAGCCTCGACTCGTGCCTGGTTGCGTTGCAGCAGCACGAGCAGGACAAACGGAACATCTGTAAGAACATGCCGCCGGACCACTGCCTGATGGCGCTGGAGGCCGATCGAAACAACCCGGGCTACACGCCGCCGGGCGAGGAGTGGACGCTGCAGCCACATCCGGATATCGCTGGCATCCGTATGTACGGTATCTGCGTCAATGGTAGTGTCGCGGCCTTCCTCGGCGCCGGGGAACAGGCCTGCATCGTGGGTGACGGCCAGGGTCTGGGTTGGACCTACTCACTGCAAGGGGATGTTGGCCCTAACGCTGGTTTCGGTGTGGGTATTAGCGGCGTGGCTTCCGATGGAGCTATCCACGACCAGGTCGGCACATCTGACTACTGGCAGGGCAGCTTGGGGAAGGTTGGGAATCTCCAGTATTCAGCTGGCACCGGGGCTTGGAACCAACCAGTAAATACTGTCAGCAGTGGGGTTGGCATCGGGGTCGGGGGCGGCTATACCGAGGGTAAATCCGGGACCATTGTGGGCCGCTGGTTTGATTGGTGGTGGTGGGACTGATGCACGTGTATCAGCGGCATCGAATCCGAGGTTGACGATGATGCTGACGTGACGAGCAATCGGGTCTCGGGTTCGACGGGCCGCCGGAGTTTGTTCAGCCGGCGCTGACGGACATCGGGGTCAAGGGTGGCCGCCGAGGTGGGTTTCCGCCTCGGCGGCCACTGTCCTGGTCCGATGTCAGGTCGGCGCTCACGCCAGCCCAGATCGACCTGGCGGTCTTTCCTGCCTGGCCACTCCCTTTCCGGAGCAAGGCGTTCAACGAATCTGGTGAACGGAGCGTTCTGGTCACAAACTTTGTTACAACGACACGCCGCGGTGCGGCGTTGACGCTCATCACTATTCTCGTCTCTCGATGTGCCTTGCTGCTGTCTACAAGAGGCACTTAGCCTGAGCGCGCTCAAGGTTTAACGGGGGAGCGAGAAATGCAGATCGACCTCAGGTTACTCGGCAGGATGCAACTGTTCGTCGATGGCATCGACGTCACGCCGGGGGCGGCGAAGCGGCGAGCCGTCCTCACCGCCCTGGCGCTCGACGCCAACCGGCCGGTGTCGCTGAACCGTCTCTCCGAAGTGGCCTGGGGCGACGTGCCCCCGCCGTCCGCGGTCGCCAACTTGCGGTCGCACGCGATGGGACTGCGCCGGGTGCTCAGTGACCGGTTGTTCGCCCGCACCAACGCCTACGAGCTGCGCCTGGTCGGCGATGAACTGGACGTCAACCGGTTCCAGCGGCTGGCCAGCGACGGACGGGCCGACCTGGCGGCCGGGAAACACCGTGCGGCGGTCGCGACGCTGACCGCTGCACTCGACTTGTGGCGCGGACCGGCCGGTGACGGCCTGCCGCCAGGGCCGCTGTTGGACGGTCACTGGGCCAGCCTCGAGGAGCAGCGCCTCCAGGTGTTCGAAGAATGGGCGCAGGCACGCCTGGCCGTCGGGGAACACGGCGGCCTGCTCGGGGACCTGCGCCGCCACCTCGCCGCGCACCCGCTGCGCGAACGCGCCTGGGGTCAGCTGATGCTCGCCCTCTACCGGTGTGGGGACGTACCGGCGTCCCTGACGGCGTACCGGGAGGCCCGCGCGGCGCTCGACGAACACCTGGGCGTCGAACCGGGGGAGGAGCTCGCGGCACTGCACCGGGCCATGCTCGACCGCTCGGTCGATCTGATGCCCGTCGCCCACACCCCGAACCGGTCGGAAGGCGAGGAACGCGGCAACGCACCCGTCGTGCCCCGGGAACTTCCGGCGAACCTCACCACGTTCGTCGGCCGTACCGGGGAGGTGGCGGACGTGGTCGCGGCCGTGCGTGGCGGGACGCCGGCCGCCGTGGTCGTCAGCGGGCCGGCCGGCAGCGGGAAGACGGCGCTCGCGGTGCGCGC
>NZ_JBFAMU010000063.1:0-18145 GCF_040656655.1 Micromonospora sp. NPDC049799 | reverse complement strand
GATGTCCGAGAAGCCGGCCACCACCTTCGGGTCCCGCCGGACCGCCGCCATGTCGATCGCGTCCACCACCCGCTGCGCCCCGTAGCCGCGCCGCGATCGTCGCGGCGCCCCTTTCTGCGTACGGGGTCAGGCGGTGCGGCGCTGGCGCAGCCAGAGGACCGGGCCGCTGACCAGGTAGCCGACCACGATCAGGGCGAACGTGACGCGGACGTCGACCAGGGCGCCGACCACCGGGGCCAGCCACACCCACGGCGGGAGCTTGACCAGCCGGGCGAGCTTGGCGTACGGGAAGCTGGACACCATCGCGAAGGCGAGCAGGCCCACCCCGGTGACCAGGACCAGCCCCGGGATCGGCAGGCCGATGGCGACGGTCAGCGCGAGCACGGCGGCGGCCATGGTGGTCGGCACGCCACAGAAGAAGCGCCCGTCCTTCGGTGAGACGTTGAACCGCGCGAGCCGGATGGCGGCGCAGGCCGCGACGAGTGCGCAGGCGACCGCGGCGGCGGCCGGGGGCACCGAGCCGGCGAGCGAGGCGTAGACCACGACCGGGGCGGCGAGGCCGAACGAGCACATGTCGGCCAGCGAGTCCATCTGGGCACCGAACGGGCTGGCGACGCCGAGCTTGCGGGCGAGCGCACCGTCCAGGCCGTCGAAGGCGACGCAGGCGATGAGGCACAGCGCCGCGATCCGGGCCTCGCCCTGCATGGCGAGGAAGATCGCCAGCATGCCGAGCATCAGGCTCGCCAGGGTGCAGGCGTTGACCAGCGCGAACTTCATCCGGCGGGCCATCGTCCGCTCACCGGGCAGCAGCGGGATCGACCGCGCCGTCTCGTCGTCGACCGGTGTGACGGGGGCGAGGGCGGGGCTGACCGGGACGACCGCGTCGACCTGGGCCCGCTCGTAACGGCTCAGGCCGTACCGGCGACGCGGCCGGTCGGTGTACCGGTGCTCGGGCAGTGCAAGATCGGTGGCTCCGCGCAGGTCGCCGTCGCGGCGGCCCACCCGGACCAGGAGCACCTGCCGGGCGAACGTGCCGCTGCGGCGCAGCGGGCCCGCCCAGCGGCGCCCTGCGGGGCGCGGACTGTCAGTGGTACGACGCCGGCGCCAGGGGGCTCTCGGCACGTTTCCTCCATCACCGGATCGGTTGACCGCCACTCCGGGCGGGCGTCCGGCTGTCTCGTGCCGGACCATCATCTGACCCGGCAGCCGTTTTGCGGAGTACACCATCGCACAGGGGTACGGGGATTGGCGATAGCTGCCGGCGGTACTTATATCTCCCTTAAACCGCGCGAACCGCTCTCTTATTCCCATCTCGGGCTTCATCGCCCGTTTCCTCCATCAACCCCACGCCAAATGTACCGGACCCTTGCAGTACCGGCTCGCCGAGCGGGTGCCGCCTGCCCGGATGTCCAGTTCCAGTCGTCCTGGGGCGAGGCCACGCCTACGGACGGTAACCGGGCGGTCGACCGTCGACCACCCGGGCGGCGATCTCCGTCAGGCGCAGGTCGGCGAGCTGCTCCGGGGTGAACCAGCCGGCCCGGGCGGTGGAGCCGCCGGCCAACTCGGTCACCTCGGGTTGGGTGGGCAGGTCGACCGCCACCCGGTAGACCACCCGTACGCCGTGCCAGTCCAGCGGGCGGCCCTCGGGCCCCAGCGCGGCGGGGTTGTGCAGGTTGTCCACGCCGATCAGGTCCACCACCCGGCCGAGCTGGCCGGACTCCTCGACGAGCTCCCGCAGCAGTGCGGACACCGGCTGCTCGCCGTGGTCGGTGCCGCCGCCGGGCAGATGCCAGCGGCCGGCTCCCGGGTAGCCCTCGGCGATCATCGTCAACAGCACCCGCCCGGACGGGTCGGTCACCAGCCCGTACGCGCCGAAGCGCAGCCGCCGGTCCGCCGGCGGGGTGGCGAACGGCTCCCGGCGACGCAGGGCCCCCGGTGGCAGCGGGGTGACCGGCAGGCCGAGCGCCTCGGCGGTGAAGGGCAGCAGCGGCAGCTCACCGGCCTCGGCCGGGCGCAGCCAGCGGGCGAGATCGGTGGTCCCGTCCCCTTCGTCGCGCAACGTCCCGCCGGTGGCGGTGACGTCGAAGACCAGCCGGTCGGTGTGCAGCGCCACCCGGAGGTCGGCGTACGGGACGACGTCGGCGACCACCGACCGCAGCCCGGTCACCTCGACGGTCAGCCCGGTCTCCTCGGCTACCTCACGGACGACGGCGTGCGCCGGGTGCTCGGCGTGCTCCAGCCCGCCCCCGGGCAGCGACCAGACCCCGGGAAAGTCGGCCCTGGCCGAACCCCGCACGAGCAGCACCCGCCCGGACGGGTCCCCGACGACCCCGTACGCCCCGACCCGCCGCCGTTCCTCCATCGCACCCACCACTCCCCCGCCCGATCCGTCGACCACGACGGTGTCAGCCCGTGGTCGCCGTGTCCTGACGATAACGTCATGATCGGCGTGGCGCGCTGCGTCGACGGTCGAGCGCGGCGCGCGGGACCGTCGGCGCCGGTCGGTCCGGCTGGCGCGGCGGAGGGCGATGTCGCATTCGGTGAGTGGAACGCCATGTACGTCACCCGGCTGCCGTGACAGCCATGGAGTTCCACTCGGCGCAGAGCGCTGGCAGGGATGGGAGTCAGGTGAGGCGGGCGGCTTGGACGGCTTCGGCCGTGACCTCGGTGAGGCGGTCGGCGGGGAGGGCGCCGAGCTCCTCCCTGGCGAACCAGCGGGCCTCGCAGGTGGAGCCGCCGACGTCGGCGACGGTGGGCGGGGCGGGCTGGTCGACGACCACCCGGTAGAAGGCCCGGACGCCGTGCCAGTCGATCGGGTAGCCCTCCGGGCCGAGCGATGCGGCGTCCCGGTGGCTGGCCACCCCGAGCAGCTCGACCAGGCGGCCGGTCTGCCCGGTCTCCTCGACCAGCTCGCGGATCAGGGCCGCGCCCGGCTGCTCGCCGTAGTCCGTGCCGCCGCCGGGCAGGTGCCAGCAGCCCGCGCCCGGGTAGCCGTCGGACACCCGGGTCAGCAGCACCCGGTCGTCCGGGTCGGTCACCACGGCGTACGCGGCGAAGCGCTGCGCCCGGTGCAGCCCGTCCGGGCCCGGCACCGCGTAGAAGGAGGGGAACTCCGGCGCCTCGTCGGGGACGATGTCGGCCGACGAGGCGGGCAGGCCGAGGGCGCGCGCCGTGAACGAGCGCAGCGGCAGCTCGCGGGCCTCGTCGAGGGTGAACCAACGGGCCAGGTCCGTGGGCCGGTCCACGCGGTCGTTGAGCGTCCCGCCCCGCACCGAGACCTGGTAGACCAGGCGGTCGGTGTGGATCGTGATGCCCCGCTCGGGCAGCGCCCGCATGTCGGCCAGCACGTCGTGCAGGCCGGCGACGGAGACCGAGAGCCCGGTCTCGGCCGCCGTCTCACGGACGACGGTGTGGTGGGGGTCCTCGCCGTGGTCGACCGCCCCGCCGGGCAGCGACCACGTGCCGGGGGTGCCGGAGCGCTCCGACGCGTGGACCAGCAACACTCGGCCAACTGAGTCAGCACAAACTGCGTATGCCGCGATCCTGCGGAGCGGCTCCAGCAAGGTGGTCACGGAGCCAAATTCTCCCCGTCCCGGGTTACCTCCATCGAAAAGAGTCAGATTCCTGACTCAATCCTCGCGGATCAGGGGCGCATCAGGGTATGGATCCGGGCGGTCACCGAGGTCGCCCGGGACACCCGCGCGGACTGTGGAGGCATGACAACAACCCCCCCTCCCCAGGCTCCGTACAAGCAGCTCCGCCGCCCCACCCACGACCGGATGGTCGCCGGGGTGGCCAGCGGGGTCGGCCGCTACTTCGCCGTCGACCCCAACCTCGTCCGGGTGGTCTTCGCCGTCGGCGGCCTGCTCACCGGCGGGCTCGCGCTGCTCGCGTACCCGATCATGTGGTTCCTGATGCCCGAAGAGCCGGCCGGCGCCCCCGCCTGGCCGCACCCGACGGGCACCTCGCCGCAGCCCGCACCCGCCGCGACCACGCCGCCGACCGTCGTGGCACCGACCTGGCCGACCCGCCCGGCCGAGCCGCCGACCGTCGCGACGCCGACGACCCCGACCACGCCGCCCACCGTGCCGCCGGCGGCGTGAGCCGGGCTCACTCCCACTCGATGGTGCCCGGCGGCTTGCTGGTCACGTCCAGCACGACCCGGTTGACCTCGGCCACCTCGTTGGTGATCCGGGTGGAGATCCGGGCGACGACGTCGTACGGCAGCCGAGACCAGTCGGCGGTCATCGCATCCTCGCTGGAGACCGGGCGCAGCACCACGGGATGCCCGTAGCTGCGCCCGTCACCCTGCACGCCGACGCTGCGCACGTCGGCCAGCAGCACCACCGGGAACTGCCACACGCCCCGGTCGAGGCCGGCGGCGGTCAGCTCCTGGCGGGCGATCAGGTCGGCCCTGCGGAGCACGGCGAGCCGCTCCTCGTCGACCGCGCCGATGATCCGGATGGCCAGGCCGGGGCCCGGGAACGGGTGGCGCCAGACCATCGCCTCGGGCAGGCCCAGCTGGATGCCGAGCGCGCGGACCTCGTCCTTGAACAGCGTCCGCAGCGGTTCCACCAGGGCGAACTTCAGGTCCTCCGGCAGGCCGCCCACGTTGTGGTGGCTCTTGATATTGGCGGTGCCGGTGCCGCCGCCGGACTCCACCACGTCCGGGTAGAGGGTGCCCTGCACCAGGAACTCGACGTCGCCGTGCGCGGCGATCTCCCGGGCGGCGGCCTCGAAGACCCGGATGAACTCCCGACCGATGATCTTGCGCTTCTGCTCCGGGTCGATGACGCCGGCCAGCGCGCCCAGGAACCGCTCCCGCGCGTCGACCACCTTGAGTTTGATGCCGGTGGCCGCGACGTAGTCCTTCTCGACCTGCTCGGCCTCGCCGGCCCGCAGCAGGCCGTGGTCGACGAAGACGCAGGTCAACTGGTCGCCGACGGCCCTGTGCACCAGCGCCGCGGCCACCGCCGAGTCGACACCGCCGCTCAGGCCGCAGATGACCTCCTTGTCGCCCACCTGCTCCCGGATCCGGGCGACCTGCTCGTCGATGATGTTCTCCGACGTCCAGGTCGGCTCGATGCCCGCGATGTCGTAGAGGAACCGGGTCAGCATCTCCTGCCCGTGGGCGGTGTGCCCGACCTCGGGGTGGAACTGCACGCCGGCCCGCCGCCCGACCAGATCCTCGAACGCGGCGACCGGGGCGCCCGCCGACTCGGCGGTCACCGTGAAGCCCGACGGGGCCTCGGTCACGCAGTCGCCGTGGCTCATCCAGACCGGCAGGTCGGCCGGCAGATCGCGCAGCAGCACGCCGGGGTCGAGGAGGCGGGGGCGCAGCGGGGTGCCGCCGTACTCGCGGTTGCCGGTCCGCGCGACCGTGCCGCCGAGGGCCTGCGCCATCGCCTGGAAGCCGTAGCAGATGCCGAACACGGGGACATCCGAGGTGAACATCCGGGCGTCGACCTGCGGGGCGCCGGGCGCGTAGACGCTCGACGGGCCGCCGGAGAGGATGATCGCGGCCGGGTTCTTCGCCAGCATGTCGGCGACCGGCATGGTGTGCGGGACGATCTCCGAGTAGACCTTCGCCTCGCGCACCCGGCGCGCGATGAGCTGGGCGTACTGGGCTCCGAAGTCCACCACGAGGACGGGGCGAGGCGTGCTCATGGCCGCAGATCCTACCGACCGTGACCGGCCCGCCCACGGCGGCCGGCAGGTCCGCCACGATCCGTGATCCCACCACGGGGCAGGGCCACCTCGTCGTCGACCGCGTGACCGAACCCCTCGGCGGCGCTGACCTTGCGGGCGATGACGCCGAGCAGGACGCCGTAGACCACCTTGGAGGTGATGTCGGCGAGCGTGTACGTCACCTGCCGGGCCACGACGCCATCGGCGGAGTCCCACATCGCCGGCATGAGATAGGCGCCGGGGTAGAGCATCCAGGAGACCAGCACGAGCCACCAGACGGCTCGGGCGACACCCCGGGCGGACTCCGGCAGCCGGGCCAGGTTGCCGAAGATCACCCACGCGACGAGGGCGAGCAGGAGCAGGAAGAAGGCCGTGCTGACCAGGCCCCAGACCCAGAACGGTGCAGAGCGTTCCACCTCGTGGAACTGCCCGGCGTACCCGGTGTAGATCATGGCGAGCCCACCGGCCACGAACGCCGCCCAGATCTGGTGGAACCGGCGGCCGGTGATCCCCATGACGACCAGCAACTGGATCAGCAGTACCGGCACGTCGATCGACCAGTTGACGTAGCGGTAGCCGTTGGAGAAGAGCGTGCCGGACTGCACGAAGGCGCTGCCGTCCCACCGGAACGCGCCCACCCAGCGTTGGTAGAGCAGCAGCAGCTCGAAGAAGGCCGAGACCATCACGACGGCGGAGAGCACCGAGGTGAGCCGGTACCGCGGTGCGATGGAGCCGGCGGTGACCAGGAAGTAGACGAGGCCGGCGGCCATCACGGCGAAGCCGAGACTGAGCACGTGGGAGACCAACGTGTACTGGTCGACGTTGTACGAGAACAGATTCTCGAAGTTCACGGCCCCTCCTCCGGCACCTGCGCGGAACGCCGAGTTCGCCCCGGTAAAGGTGGTTTTCCGCTTTACCGTATGGGGCGGGGCCGGCGCCCCCGAGCGGAATCGGCGGGCCCGACCGGACGGAGGAGCGAGCGGATGACCGGGTGGTGGCTGTGGCTCTACGTCGCCTCCATGGCAGCCGGCCTGCTGCTTTTCGTCCGGTGGGCAGCCGACCCCCGGGGCGTCCCCCGGATCGAGTACCACGTGGCGATCGCCATCCCCCTCTGGTCCGGGTTCTGGTACACCGTCACCGCCCTCGGGGGCGGACAGACCGACGGCGGCGGCCACCTGACCTACTGGGCCCGGTACGCGGACTGGGCCGTGAGCGCCTCCCTGCTTCTCGTCGCCCTGGCCCTCACCGCGACGCACGCCCTGCCCCGTCGGCACCCCGCGCTCCTCGCCACACTGATCGGCATCAACGTCGCGATGATCCTCAGCGGCCTTCTCGCCGACCTCGCCGACGGCCTGCTGACCCGCTGGCTGCTCTACGCGTTCGGCACGGTCGCCCTTCTCGTCATCTACGCCCTGATCTGGGGCCCGCTGCGCAGCCTGGCCCGCCGTCAGCCGAGCGGGTTGCACCACGCCTACTGGGAGGTCGCCCTTCTGCTCACCGTGCTCTGGGCCGGGTACCCGGTGATCTGGCTCCTCGGCCCGCCCGGCCTCGACCTGCTCGGCGCATCCGTCGACACCGCGCTGTTCGTCCTGCTCTCCATCGTGTCGAAGGTGGGCTGGAGCATCCTCGACCTCGGCCGGCTCCGGCAGTTGGCCGCCCGCGGCGAACTCCCGGTGCTCCGGTGACCACCCCGACCCCGGCCGTTCGGCGATCGCCTCCCCCGAACCGTCCCGCCCACCGCGCCGCGTACCCGCTGCTGGCGCGCGCCGGCCTGGCCCCGCCGCTGGGCGTCGCGGCGCTGCTGGCGCTCGCACCCCTGCTCGACCGGTACGGCTTCGGCGCCTCGCCGGTGTACCTGGTGGCCGGGCTGCTCCTGGGGCTGCCACACGGCGCGGTCGACCACCTCGTCCCCGCCTGGCTGACCGTACGGGCGCGTCCGCTGCCGGTGCGGTTGGGACTGACCCTGACGTACGCGGCTGTCGCGGCCGTCGCGTACGCGGCCTTCCGCGCCGCGCCAGAGGTCGCCCTGGCCGGGTTCCTCCTGCTGTCGGTCGCCCACTTCGGCACCGCTGACGAGGCTTACCACGCCGAACGGGATCGCCGACCCGGCCGCCCGCCGGTGTCGGGAGTGCTCGCTCACGGCGGTCCACCCGTGGTCGTGCCGCTGCTGCTCTGGCCGGACGCCGTGGACCCACTGCTGGCGGCGGTGGCACCCGGCGTACCACCGCTGCTCACCGTCGAGGTCCGCGCGGTGGCGGCGGCCTGCCTGATCGTGGCGGCCGCCTGCACCGTGCTCCGCCGCCTGCGCGCGGAGCGGCTCCGGGAGGCCGTCGAACCGGTCCTGCTCATCGGCTTCTTCGCCGCGGTGCCGCCCGCGCTGGCGATCGGGGCGTACTTCGCCGGCTGGCACTCGCTGCGGCACGTCGCCCGCCTCCTGCACGCCGACCCCGGCAACCAGGCCGACCTGACCGCCGGCCGGCTCGGCCCGCCGCTGCGTCGCTTCGCCCGGCGGGCGGCTCTGCCCACCGTGGCCGCCTCGGCCGCTCTGGCCGCGCTGGTCGGCTGGCCCGACCAGCCGGCCGACGCGCTGCCCGCCATGGTCGCCGTGCTGGCGGCACTGACCCTCCCGCACGCCGCGCTCGTCGCCTGGATGGACCGGCGGACCGGTACCGAGAAATTGCCGCCGGCCGGTGAGGGCATCGATGAGGGCGTTGAGAAGGGGCCCTTCCTCTACCGGAGGCGTTGAAGGGGGGCCCTTCCCTACCGCAGGGCCCCGGGGGCGTCCGCCGGCACCGCCGGGCTGCGCGGGGGCACCGGCTCCAGACGGGTGTACGGCGCACCGAGCGGCGGCCGGGGGTCCTCCTCGCCCCTGTTCGGCCAGAAGGACATCGCCCGCTCCGCCTGGGCGGTGATGGTCAGCGACGGGTTCACGCCCAGGTTCGCCGAGACAGCCGCACCGTCCACCACGTGCAGCCCCGGGTGTCCGTACACCCGGTGCCACGGGTCGATCACGCCGTCGGCCGGGGACGCGCCGATCACCGCCCCGCCCAGGATGTGCGCCGTCATCGGGATGTTGAACGGCTCCGTCAGCGCGCCGCCGGGGGTGCCGCCGATCTCCTCGGCGAGCAGCCGGACCGCGTTGTTGCCCGCCGGGATCCAGGTCGGGTTCGGCGCCCCGTGCCCCGGGCCGGAGACCAGCCGCCGACCGAGGAGGCCGCGCCGGACCCGGGTGGTGAGGGAGTTGTCCGCCGACTGCATGACCAGGGCGATCACCGTACGCTCCGACCAGCCGCGGACGGACAGCATCCGGGCGGCCAGGCCGGGCTGCCGGACGATGCTGCCCAGCCACCGGCGCACCCGGTGCGGGCCGCCGTCGACCAGCAGCGACTGGAGCAGACCCATCGCGTTCGAACCCCGGCCGTAGCGGACCGGCTCGATGTGGGTCTGCGGGTCGGGGTGGAACGAGCTGGTGATCGCCACGCCCTGGGTGAAGTCCGTCCGCTCGGCCCGGGCCCGCTGCCTCGGCACCGACGCGCCGAGGATGGCCTCGGAGTTGGTCCGGGTCAGCTCGCCCAGCCGGGACGACAGGGCGGGCAGCGCTCCGGTCGCCCTCATCTCGTGCAGCAGCCGCTGCGTGCCCAGCGCCCCGGCCGCGAAGACCACCTGGTCGGCGTGGACCACCCGGCGCCGCCGGCGCAGCCAGGCCCCGGTGCGCTCGGTGTGCACCTCGTACCCGCCGTCGGCGGCCGGGCGGACCGCCGTCACCGTGGTCAGTGGGTGGACCTGGACGCCGAGCCGTTCGGCCAGCCACAGGTAGTTCTTGACCAGCGTGTTCTTGGCGCCGTGCCGGCAGCCCGTCATGCAGGAGCCGCAGTGGGTGCAGCCGGTGCGCTCCGGGCCCGCGCCACCGAAGTACGGGTCGGCCACCCGCTCGCCGGGCCGGCCGATGTGCACCCCGACGGGGGTGGCGTGGAAGGTCTCCCCCACCCCCATCCGGTCGGCCACCGCCCGCATCGCCCGGTCCGCGCCGGTCATCCTCGGGTACGTGGTGACGCCGAGCATCCGCTTCGCCTGGTCGTAGTGGCGGGCCAGCTCGGCGCGCCAATCGGTGATGTCCCGCCACTGCGGGTCGGCGTAGAAGGCGTCCAGCGGCTCGTAGAGCGTGTTGGCGTAGACCAGGGATCCGCCGCCCACCCCGGCGCCGGAGAGCACCATGACGCCGCCGCCCGCCTTCCGGTCGGCCGCGCGCAGCAGGGTGATCCGTTGCAGGCCGTAACAGCCGAGCCTCGGCGCCCACAGGAAGCGGCGCAGCCGCCACGAGGTGCGGGGGAACTCGTCGTCGGCGAAGCGGCGGCCGGCCTCCAGCACCCCGACGCGGTAGCCCTTCTCCGCGAGCCGGAGCGCCGTGACACTGCCGCCGAAGCCGGACCCGATGACGACCACGTCGTACCGCATGGACGAATCATTACCGGCGGGTAGACATTGCGCCAGGGGACGATTCGACGCATCGTGCATGATCCACCCGGCGGCCGCAACCCGATGCCCGTCCCGGAGCGTTGAGTCACGTAGGGAAAGGGGCGGGCATGGTCCTCGGAATGGGAGCGCCGCGGCGCCGCTGGCTGCTGGGCCTGGCCGTCCTCGCCGCGGTCCTGCTCACGGCCGGCACGGTGGCGGTGGTCCGGCTGACCGGCGACCGGGACGGAGGCCGGCCGGCACCGGCGAGCCCCGGGGCGAACGCACCGGCCGCCACCGCGACGCCCTCGCCGTCACCGACCGGGCCGCCACCGGGTGCGAACCTCACCGGTCCGTTGAACCTGCTGCTGGTCGGGGTGGACACCCGGGTCAGCCAGCCCGGCTGGGAGCCGCACGGCGACGCCGTCCTGGTGCTGCACGTGCCGAAGGGGCTGGACCGGGCGTACCTGTTCTCGCTCCCCCGTGACCTGCTGGTCGACATCCCGGCCTTCCCGAAGGCCGGGTACCGGGGTGGCCGGACGAAGCTCACCCACGCGATGAGCTACGGCAGCCGGGTCCCCGGCAAGCCGAAGGAGCCGAGCGCCGCGCAGGGGTACGAGCTGCTGCGCAGCACGGTCAGCGGCTACACCGGGCTGCGGATCGACGCCGGCGCCGCCCTCACCTTCGGCGGCTTCGACGAGCTGGTGGACAGCCTCGGCGGAGTGGACATCTACGTCGACCAGAAGGTCGTGTCGCTGCACCGCCGCCCCGACGGCCGGCACCGGGACCCGCAGCCCGGCGGCGGCGGGTACGTCGGGCCGCAGATGGTCTACGAGAAGGGCGACCGGCACCTCAACGGCTGGCAGGCGCTGGACTACGCCCGACAGCGCTACCTCACCGGCGGCGACTACGCCCGCCAGCGGCACCAGCAGCAACTCGTCACGGCACTGGTCACCAAGATCCTCGGCGAGGACCTGGCCCGGCAGCCGGAGCGCGTCGAGCAGGTCGTCGCCGCCCTCGGCGACGCGCTCCTCTACGCCGGCGGGCCGCGCATCGTCGACATCGCGTACGCCCTCGGCGAGATGTCCCCGGACCGGTTCGTCGCGGTGGGTCTGCCCGGCGCCTCCGTCGGCCGGGGCAGCGGCTACCGGGGCGAGCAGCTGACCCAGGTCGGCCGGACGTTCCTCACCGAGCTGCGCGCCGGTCGCGCCGAGGCGTACCTCGACGCCCACCCGGAGCTGCGCGTCCGTCGCTGATCACCGCGGCTCCGGGCGGGCCGGACGCTCCGTGCCGTAGAGCCACGCGTCGAAGAGCGGGTCCAACTCCCTGCCGGAGACCCGCTCGGCCAGGGCGACGAAGTCGTCGGTGGTGGCGTTGTCGTCGCGCTTCTGCGCCGACCAGGTCTTCACCAGCTCGAAGAACGCCTTGTCGCCGACGGCGACCCGCAGCGCGTGCACCGTCATCGCGCCGCGCTCATAGACGGACTCACTGAACAGGTTCTCCGGGCCCGGCCTGCCCGGCGGCGTACGCCAGACCGCACTCGACGAGCCGCCGTACGCCGCGTCGAACGACTCCTGCGCGGTGCCCTCGCCGTCGTGCTCGGCCCAGAGCCACTCCGCGTACGTGGCGAGGCCCTCGTTGAGCCAGATGTCCTGCCACCTCGCCAGCGCCACGCTGTTGCCGAACCACTGGTGGGCCAGTTCGTGCGCGACGACCCCGGTGTTCTCGCCGCGGCGGAAGAACCCGGCCGAGTAGACCGGGCGGCTCTGCGTCTCCAGCGCGTACCGGATCCGTGGGTCGGAGACCACCACGCCGCCGTACGACTCGAACGGGTACGGTCCGAAGACGCTCTCCAGGTAGTCCGCGACCTTCACCGTCCCGGCGATGGACCGGTCCGCCGCGCCCTGCGGGATCGACGACGTCACCGCGTGGAACACCGGCCGCCCCTTGTGCTCCGCCTGGGTCAGCCGGAACTTCCCGATCACCACGGTGCTCAGGTAACTGGCCATCGGGCTGCGCTCCGCCCACTTCCAGGTGGTCCAGCCGCCGGAGGTGCTCTTTCCCTGCGGTACGCCGTTGCTCACCGCCGTCAGGTCCTGCGGCACGGTCACCGCGAAGTCGTACGTGGCCTTGTCGGAGGGGTGGTCGTTGACCGGGAACCAGGTGCTCGCCGACTCCGGCTGGCCCAGGGCGATCGCCCCGTCGTCGGTGTGCAGCCACCCACCGCCCCCGAGCACCTCGTTCTCCAACGGCCGCGGCTCACCCTCGTACGCGACCTCGACCACGAAGCCGTTGCCCGAGACCAGCCCGGCGGCCGGCGTGACGACCAGCTCGTCGTCGGTGCGGGTGTGCTTCGCGGGGGCACCGTCCACCTTGACCGACGTCACCGTCAGACCGGCCAGGTCGAGGTTGAACGCGGACAGGTCGGCGGTGGCGGCGGCCCGCACGGTGGTGGTGCCGGTCAGCCGGTCCTTCTCCGGGTCGTACCGGACCTGCACGACGTAGTGGCCGACGTCGTAGCCGCCGTTGCCGTAGGTCGGGAAGTACGTGTCGCCGACACCGGCCGCACCCGGCTTGAACTGGCGGGACGGGCTGGGCGCGGCGCTGGTGGGGCTCGACGTCGGCTCGGCCGGCGATTCGCACGCCGTCAACGCGAGCACCCCGGTCATCAGCAGCCCGGTGCTCCGGCGCAACAACGTCATCGCCCTGTCCTCCCCTGTGCCGACGGCCCCTGTCGACGCGGGCAGCCTACCCAGCGAGGATCCACCGTGGGTCACGGCAGGGCGGGGGCGGAGGTCCCGGTCAGCCAGGTGTCGAAGAACGATCGGAGCGACCTCCCGGAGACCCGCTCGGCCAGCGCCACGAAGTCGTCGGTGGTGGCGTTGCCGTCCCGCCGTTCGGTGGTCCACGTACGCAGGATCCGGAAGAACGCGTCGTCACCGACCGTACGCCGCAAGGCGTGCACGACCAGCGCACCCCGCTGGTAGACCGCCGTGCCGAACAGCCGCGCCCGGCCGGGGTCCAGTGAGGCCCGCGACCAGTCCGTGACCGCGTACTCCCGCTCGAAGCTCTGCTGGGCGGTCCGCCCGCCGTCGTGCTCGGTCCACAACCACTCCGCGTACGTGGCGAAGCCCTCGTTGAGCCAGATGTCGCTCCACCGGTTCAGCGCCACGCTGTTGCCGAACCACTGGTGGGCCAGTTCGTGCGTGACCACGTCCAGGTTGGGCCGGCCGTCCCGGAAGAAGCCTGGCCCGTAGACCGGCCGGGACTGCGTCTCCAGCGCGTACCCGATCCGCTCGTCGGTCACCGCGACCCCGCCGTACGAGGAGAACGGGTACGGGCCGAAGCGGCTGGCCAGGAAGTCGGCGATCGGGCCGGTGCGCGCCAGGGACCGTGCCTGCGGGCTGTCCTCCGGCATGCTCGCCGGGACGGCGGTGACGATCGGCCGGCCGGCGTGGGTGCCGGTGGACACCCGGTAGTCACCGATCACCAGGAACGCCAGGTAGCTCGCCATCGGTGACGCCTCCGACCAGCGCCAGGTGGTGCGGCCTCCGGCGCTGGTCCGCTCCCCCGGCACGCCGTTGGCCAACGCCTCCAGCCCGTCCGGAACGGTCACCTCGACGTCGTACGTGGCCTTGTCGGAGGGGTGGTCGTTGACCGGGAACCAGGTGGCCGCCGAGTACGGCTGGCCGAGCGCGATCGCCCCGTCGGCGGTGTGCAGGAACCCGCCGGTGCCGAGCTGGCCGTCGTCCTTCGCCGTCGGCACGCCCGCGTAGTCGACCTCGACGGTGAACCGGCCGCCCCGCGCGATCCCCGCGTCCGGTGTCACCACCAGTTCGTCGCCGTCGCGCCGGTGCTCTGCGGGGCCGTTCCCGACGCGCACGGCCGTGACGTCCAGGCCGGCGAGGTCCAGGTTGAAGCGGGACAAAGCCTCCGTCGCCGTCGCGGTGAGCACCGCCCGGCCGGTGAGCCGGTCGCTCGGCGGGTCGTAGCCGACCGCGAGGCGGTAGTGCGACACCTCGTAACCGCCGTTGCCGCTGCCCGGCACGTACGGGTCGGCGAGGTCCACTGCGCCGAGGCGGAAGCGGTCGTCGTCGTCGGACGCGATGCACCCGCTGACCACCAGCGCCGCCGCGACGGCCACGACGAGGGCCGGCCGGATCCGGTCCGAGGTACGACGCACCGGTCGAGCCTAGCGGCGCGACCGGTGCGTCTGCGGCGTCTTGGGACGGGTCAGCGGTCCAGGACCAGGCCGACCTTCTGGAACTCCTTGAGGTCGCGGTAGCCGCACTTGGCCATCGCGCGGCGCAGGCCGCCGAAGAGGTTGAGCTGGCCGTCCGGCTCGTCGGCCGGGCCGAACAGCAGCCGCTCCATCGAGCCGAGCGGCTCACCGGCCACCTCGAACGCGCCACGGGGCAGCGACGGGTGGCTGGCGGCGGAGTGCCACCAGGCGCCGCCGGCCGGGGCCTCCTCGCAGAGCGACAGCGCCTCGCCGAGCATGACCGCGTCCGCCCCGCAGCCCAGCGCCTTGGCGATGTCGCCGGAGGTCTGGATGTCGCCGTCGGCGATCAGGTGCACGTACCGTCCGCCGGTCTCGTCGAGGTAGTCCCGCCGGGCCGCCGCGGCGTCCGCGATCGCGGTCGCCATCGGCACCCGGATGCCGAGCACCGACTCGGTGGTCGACCAGTCGTCGCCACCGATGCCGACGATGACGCCGGCGGCGCCCGTCCGCATCAAATGCAGCGCGGTCTTGTAGTCGGTGCAGCCACCGACGATGACCGGCAGGTCCAGGTCGGCGATGAACTCCTTGAGGTTCAGCGGCTCGTCGGTGGTCGAGACGTGCTCGGCCGACACGATGGTGCCCTGGATGACGAGGATGTCCACGCCCGCGTCGAGGATCACCGGGGCCAGCGCCAGGGTGTGCTGCGGGGAGACCCGCACCGCCACGGTGCCGCCACCGGCACGCAGCTCACGCACCCGCTCGGCGATCAGGTCGGGACGGATCGGCTCCGCGTACACCTCCTGGAGGCGCTTGGTGGTCCGGGAGTCCTCGTCCAGGCCGGCCAACTCCTCCAGCACCTTGGTCGGGTTCTCGTAGCGGGTCCACAGGCCCTCGACGTTGAGCACGCCCAGGCCGCCGAGCTGACCGAGCCGCACGGCGGACCCGGGGCTCATCGTCGCGTCCGAGGGGTGCCCGACGCAGGGGATGCCGAACGGGTACGCGTCGAGCTGCCAGGCCGTGGAGACGTCGTCGACGTCCCGGGTCCGGCGGCTGGGCACGATGGCGATGTCGTCCAGGTGGTAGCCGCGCTGCGCGGTCTTGCCCAGCCCGATCTCGACCACGTCACGCATGGGGGACTCCAGGTGGTTGGGGGTGGTGGGTCAGCGGGTGTGGTAGTTGGGCGCCTCGACGGTCATCTGGATGTCGTGCGGGTGGCTCTCCTTGAGCCCGGCCGCGGTGATCCGGATCAGCTGGCCCCGGTGGTGCAGATCGGGGATGTTCTCCGCACCGGCGTACCCCATCGCCAGGCGCAGCCCGCCGACCAGCTGGTGGGCCACCCGGGAGAGCGGCCCCCGGTAGGGCACCTGACCCTCCACGCCCTCGGGGACCAGCTTGTCGTCGCTGAGCACGTCCTGCTGGAAGTAGCGGTCCTTGCTGTACGACTTGGCCTGGCCCCGGGACTGCATCGCGCCGAGCGAGCCCATCCCTCGGTACGCCTTGAACTGCTTGCCGTTGACGAAGATCAGCTCGCCGGGGCTCTCCTCGCAGCCGGCCAGCAGGCTGCCGAGCATCACCGTGTCGGCGCCGGCGACCAGCGCCTTGGCGATGTCGCCCGAGTACTGGATGCCGCCGTCGCCGATCACCGGGACACCGGCCGGCCGCGCGGCCCGCGCCGCCTCCATGATCGCGGTGATCTGCGGTACGCCCACACCGGCGACGATCCGGGTGGTGCAGATCGCGCCCGGTCCGACCCCGACCTTGACGCCGTCGGCACCTGCGTCGACCAGCGCCTTCGCCCCGGCGTAGGTGGCGACGTTGCCGCCGACGATGTCGACGGTCACGTCCTTCTTGAGCCGGCGGACCATGTCCAGCACGGCTCGCTGGTGACCGTGCGCGGTGTCCACGATGATCACGTCGACGCCCGCGTCGACCAGGGCCCGGGCCCGCTTGTACGCGTCCTCGCCCACACCGATGGCGGCGGCGACCCGGAGCCGACCGGCGTCGTCCTTGGTGGCGTCCGGGTACTGCTCGCTCTTGGTGAAGTCCTTGACGGTGATGAGGCCGCGCAGCCGGCCGGCGTCGTCCACGATCGGCAGCTTCTCGACCTTGTGTCGGCGCAGCAGGGCGAGGGCGTCGTCCTTGCTCACCCCGACCGGCGCGGTGACCAGCGGCGTCCGGGTCATGATCTCGTGGACCGGGGTGTCCGGCTCGGAGACGAAGCGCATGTCGCGGTTGGTGACGATGCCGACCAGCTGGCCGTCCCGGTCGACCACCGGGACGCCGGAGATGCGGTACCGGCCGCACAGCTCGTCGACCTCGCGGAGGGTGTCGTCCGGGCTGGCCGTCACCGGGTTGGTGATCATCCCGGACTCGGAGCGCTTGACCAGGTCGACCTGGAGCGCCTGGTCCTCGAGGGAGAGGTTGCGGTGCAGCACGCCGATGCCGCCCTGCCGGGCCATGGCGATCGCCATCCGCGCCTCGGTCACCGTGTCCATCGCGCTGGACAGCAGCGGGATGGACAACTCGACGTTGCGGGTGAGCTTCGTCCGGGTGTTGACCCTGCTGGGCACCACGTCCGACTCGCCCGGCTGGAGCAGCACGTCGTCGAAGGTCAGACCGAGCGGGACCACCCGGGCCGAGCCGGCGGGCAGCTCCGGCAGGTGGCCGCCCAGCTCGCCGTTGTCGGCGCCGGCCGGAAGATCGGTGCTGGGCGAAATATCCACTGTTGCTCTCCTGAGCTGCTTGAACGGGCTTCAGCGAGGTGGCGCGGGCGGGCACCGGCGCACGCCGGGTGACGGCGCGTCGTCCCATCGTACCCAGTGGCCTGCCCGTCCCCCGTCGGTGGCGGGGCAGGTCACCGGGCGCACCGGGGGCGGGCGTGGGCGGGGCGTTGGGTCTACGGTGAGGGGGTGCACGACGAGCCCATCGACCCGTTCAACGGCGACCCGGCCGATCCGGCAGCGGGGCTGCACGATCCCGGCGACGACCCGCTCGACCCGCTGACCGACGTCGAGCGGCAGGACGTGCTGGAGGACCTCGCCGACCTGGAGATCTACCAGGCGCTGCTGGCGCCGATCGGGGTCCGCGGGCTGGTCATCGAATGCGAGGACTGCCGGGAACCCCACTACTTCGACTGGGACCTGCTCCGGGGCAACCTGCGCCACCTGCTCAGCTCCGGTCGCCCCCGCGTGCACGAGCCGGCGTACGACCCGGACCCGGACCACTACGTCACCTGGGACTACGCGCGGGGCTACGCCGACGGGGTGCACGACACGCTGACCGAGAACTCCGACGAGGAGCCCGGCGACCGCTGAGCGGTAAGGAAGGGCCCCCTCTTAACGCCGCAACGCCGCAACGCCGCAACGCCGCGCCGCCGCGATGTTCAGGCGACCAGGCCGGCCCGGAAGCCGGCGGCGACCGCATGGGCCCGGTCACGGGCGCCCAGCTTGCGGAAGAGCCGCCGGGCGTGGGTCTTGACGGTGTCCTCCGACACGAACAACTCGCGGCCGATCTCCGCGTTGCTCTTGCCCTCGGCCATACCGAGCAGCACCTGCAACTCGCGCTCGGTCAGCCCGACGGACGACCGGCCGTTGCGGCCGGTCACCCCGTTCCGCGTACCGCCGGCGGTGGCCTGCTCCGGCTCGGCGGCCGGGTCGCCCGGGTCGTCGCCGCGCTGTGCGGGCACCATGGCCGGAGCGGCGCCGGTGCCGTCGGCCGTACCGGCCGGCCACGTCGTCGACTCGGCCGGCGACCGGCCCGGCGGCGTGGAGCGGGCCGTCCCGC